>NZ_CP119127.1:0-225000 GCF_030128825.1 Sphingobium sp. WTD-1
ATCGGCTATATCAGCTGGGGCATGGCCACCGGCCGGATCGCACTGGCCGAATTCCTGCTGCTGCTTGGCGCCACGCTGGTCGGCACGATCATGGCGCTGATGGGGATCGGCGCGCTGCTGAGCCCGATCCATGCGCTGGCCGATACGCTGCGACCCGACAGTCCGGAGGCGCCGGTCCTGCCCGAAGTCGGCGACGTGATCCGCACCCTCTATGCAGGCGTCCACCGCGCCGCGACATCGACCCGCGCGCAGATGGACGAATTGCAGGTGGCGGCGCATGAAGATCCGCTGACCGGCATCGCCAACCGGCGCGGCCTGCTGGCCCAGATCGACGAACTGCCGGTCGAGAAGCGCCAGGGCTGCATCGCGATCATCGACATCGATCATTTCAAGCAGGTCAATGACCGGCTGGGCCATGACGAGGGCGACCGGGTGCTGCGCGATTTCGCCACTCGCCTGTCCGCCCAGATCCGGCGCATCGACATGGTCGCGCGCTGGGGCGGCGAGGAATTTGCCGTCTTCTTCCAGAATTGCATCGAGGATGAGGCGAGCTGGTCGCTTGCCCGCCTGGCCGAACAGGTTCGCGAGCATCCGCTGGGCGATGTCGATGGCCGACCGATCACCTTTTCCGCCGGCATCTGTCGCTGGAAGGGCGAGGAGATGGACGAGGTGCTGCGCCTTGCCGACCAGGCGCTGTACGAAGCCAAGGCCAATGGCCGCAACCAGCTGCGCCGTGCCCGGCCGGAGCGCACCGCCGCCTGATTCTGACCCACGGCGGGCCGTCAAGGAACCGACCTGCCCGGTCATGCGCTTACCCCTTGCGAGAGCGGTGCAACCGTATCGAAAGGGGCGTGCATGGCCAAAATCTGGATCCAGCCCGGACAGGATGCGCTGGCGGAACGCTATCGCGCCGTCCGCGCCCTGACGCAGGCGCTGGCTGCGCCTTTGTCCGATGCCGATGCCACCGTGCAGTCGATGCCCGACGCATCGCCCGCCAAATGGCATCTGGCCCATGTCAGCTGGTTCTTCGAAACCTTCGTCCTGCGCGATCATGTCGAGGGTTATCGCCCGTTCGACGACCGATTCGCCTATCTGTTCAACAGCTATTATGAGGCGGAAGGGCCGCGCCATGCCCGGCCGATGCGGGGCATGCTGACCCGGCCGAGCCTGAACGAGGTGCGCGCCTATCGCGCCCATGTCGATGCCGCGCTGCTGGCCGCCATGCCGCACCTGCCGGAGGCCGCCTGCACGCTGGTGACGCTGGGCCTGCAACATGAGCAGCAGCATCAGGAATTGCTGCTGACCGACCTGCAGCATCTTTTTTCGCTCAATCCCATCGCGCCCGCCCTGTTCGACGCGCCCGGGGCGATGCCCGCGCCGGTGCCCGGACCGCTGCACTGGATCGAGGGGCGCGAGGGGCTGGTCGAGATCGGCGACGACGGCAAGGGCGGGTTCGCCTTCGATTGCGAGGGGCCGCGCCACAAGGTCTTCCTGCGCCCCCATGCCCTGGCCCACCGGCCGATCACCAATGGCGAATGGATCAGCTTCATCGAGGATGGCGGCTATCGTGCCCCGGCGCTCTGGCTGTCGGATGGCTGGGCCTGGGTCCAGGCGGAAGCGATCGAGGCGCCGCTCTACTGGCAGCGCGGCGAGAAGGGCTGGACCCGTTTCGGCCTGGACGGACGCCAGCCGGTCAATCCGGCCGCCCCGGCCTGCCATATCAGCCTCTATGAAGCAGACGCCTATGCCAGCTGGGCGGGCGCGCGCCTGCCGACCGAGGCGGAATGGGAAAGCGCCGCTCTCAACATCGCGCCGACCAGTGGCGAGCAACTGGATGGCGCCGCCTGCCCGCGCCCCCGCGCCGCCGAAGATGGCACCAGCCTGACCCAGATGTTCGGCGATGTATGGGAATGGACCGGCAGCGCCTATCGCCCCTATCCTGGCTTTCGCACCGCCCCCGGCGCAGTCGGCGAATATAATGGCAAGTTCATGTCCGGGCAGTTCGTGCTGAAGGGCGGCAGCTGCGCCACCCCGCGCGGCCATGTCCGCGCCAGTTACCGCAATTTCTTCCACCCCCATCAACGCTGGCAGTTCACGGGACTGCGGCTGGCCAAGGATCTGTAAGCCCCATGCTGCTGACACACGACATGCCCGCCGCCCGCACCATCGACCCGGCATTCCGCCGCGACATATTGGTCGGCCTTGCCCGATCGCCCAAGGCAACCCCGCCCATCTGGTTCTATGACCGGCGCGGATCGGAATTGTTCGAGGATATTACCGACCTGCCCGAATATTATCCGACCCGCACCGAAACCGCGCTGCTGGCCGGCCATGGCGATGATTTCGCTGCCGCCATCGGCCCCGGCCGGGCGGTGGTGGAATTCGGCGCTGGCAGTGCGCGCAAGACGCCGCACCTGCTGCGCGCGATCGCCCCGGCAGCCTATGTGCCGATCGACATCAGTGGCGATTTCCTGCGCACCAGCAGCGCCGAACTGGCGAGCGTCTTTCCCGGCCTGCCGGTGCTGCCGCTGGTCGGCGACTTCACCGGCACATTGGCCCTGCCCGATGCGATCGACGGCCTGCCCCGGCTCGGCTTCTTCCCCGGCTCCACGATCGGCAACAGCGAACCGGACACCGCCGTCGACCTGCTGCGCGCGATGCGCCGGTTGCTGGGTGACGACGCGATGCTGCTGATCGGCATGGACCGGATCAAGGATCGCGACCGGCTGATCGCCGCCTATGACGATGAAGCCGGTGTCACCGCCGCCTTCAACCGCAACCTGCTGGTGCGGATCAACCGGGAGCTGGAGGGCGACCTGCCGGTCGAGGCCTTTGCCCATCGCGCCATCTGGAATGACGAGAAGGCGCGGATCGAGATGCATCTGGAAGCGACCGAGCCGCTGCATTTCCATGTCGCGGGCCAATATTTTCACATGAAGGCCGGCGAGACCATCCATACCGAGAGCAGCCATAAATATGGCGCGCGCGACGAACGGCTGCTGCTGCGCGCGGGTGGATGGGAGCCCATGGCCGAGTGGATGGACCCGGACAGGCTGTTCGCGCTGGTGCTGGCAAAGGCTGGATAGAATCTGCCGGGGAATTTCGCCCCGGATATGACGCGACATTCGAAGTTCACAGTGTCGGGGGGGGGGCCGATTCCGGCCAAAGGTGCCGGCTATGCGCCTGCCACGCGCCGATAAGGCGACAGTGAAGCGACATTGGGCGGGTGTGTGGGATCGAAATGGGCGCAGTTTCGATCGCCCAGTATAGATAAGAGAAAGGCCGAGTAAGAAGGCTTGGCCATGGCCGCTGGTTCCGACCAGAATAGGACATTCCCCCCCATCCCTGCCATGCGAATCTCGGTTGACCGGTTTTCCTCGGGGTTATTGCCATCTTGTTCTGTTGCGTCTGCCCATGGCTAATCAACGCGGACCATAGGCATGAGGGCAGGATGGCGCGGCATCTCGACGAGCGGACGTTGCGGGTGGTCGGCTGGATCGCGACCGTCACCGCCATCCTCATGTATGGTTCCTATCTGGACCAGATCCGGATCAACCTAGCCGGGGACAAGGGATCGGTGATCCAACCCCTGGCGACCGTGCTCAATACCTGTCTGTGGGCCGCCTATGGCTGGCTGCACAAGGACAAGGACTGGCCGATCATCGTCGCCAATGTGCCCGGCATCATCCTGGGTGCGACCTGCCTCTACACCGCGCTTTAGGGCGGATCTTGGCTCAGCCTGCTTGAAACTAAGTCGCAATTGCATTCGTGTTGCAGATGCGTAATAGGCTGGGCTTTCGGATGACAGCCCACGGAGCCCAGGTGACCAAGCGCATATTGTTCCAGATCCACTGGTTCCTGGGGATCACCGCCGGCCTGGTGCTGGCGCTGATGGGCGTGACCGGCGCGACCATGAGCTTCGAGGACGAGATCAGCGAGGCGCTGTCGCCGCGCCTCTATGCGCCCGGCGTGCCTTCCAAACCCGACCTGTCGCCCGACCAGTTGATCGCCAGGGTGCAGGCCGACCATCCGGGCTATTATATCGCGCGGCTGGACTGGGAAATGGCGCGTGACCGGTCGCACAGCGTGCGCCTGTCGTCGAGCGAAGGGCGCGGCCGTAAGCAGGGGCAGGTCGATCGGGCCACCGGCGCCTGGCTGGGCGCACCGGCGGGCGAAGGCTTTTTCCATCTGATGGACGACCTGCATCGCTGGCTGGCGCTGCCCGGTGGCGGCAACGGCATCGGCCGGCAGATCACCGCGTTCAGCGCGATTGCGCTGATCTTCTTCGCTTTGTCCGGCCTCTATCTGCGCTGGCCGCGGCAGGCGCTGGACTGGCGTGCCTGGCTGGTGCTGGACCTGCGCAAGACCGGGCGCAACCTGTGGCGCGCGCTGCATGTCGTGATCGGCACCTGGGTGCTGCTCTTCTATCTGCTGAGCGCGCTCACCGGCCTGTGGTGGAGCTATGACTGGTATCGGCAGGGGGTGATATACAGCCTGACCGGCAAGGCGCCGAGCGAGGAAGGGCGACGGCCGGAGAAGCGCGACGGGATCGCGCCGCGGCCATCGATCGACCCGGCCTGGACCGCCTTCCGCCGCGCCACCGGCAATGCCTATATCTGGGTGCGCATCACCCAGCCGGCGCCGTCGCAGCCGATCAAGACCATCAGCTTCGACGCCCGGCCCGAAGGCGCGCGCCATCTGCGCCAGACCGACAAATATAGCTATGATCCGGCCAGCTATGCGCTGGAGAAGCGCGACCTCTATGATCGCCGGCCGCTGGGCGTGGTCATCACCCAGAGTGTCTATGAACTGCACCGCGGCGCCTTTTTCGGGCTGCCCGGCCGCATCATCATGATGCTGACCAGCCTCACCATGCCGCTGTTCACGGTGACCGGCTTCCTGCTCTATCTCTCGCGCCGCAAGCGCAAGCAGGCGGCGCGGGCGCTGGCCGGCGATGTCGCGGCGGTTGCGGGCGGCAACATGGGGGGCGGCGACCTGCTGATCGCCTATGCCAGCCAGACCGGGACGGCCGAGATTCGCGCGCGCAACGCGGCGCAGGCGCTGGCCCATGGCGGGGTGCGGGCACAGGTGGTGCCGGTCGGCCGGCTGACTCGCGACATGCTGGCGGGGGCGCAACGCATCCTGTTCGTCGTTTCGACCTATGGCGAGGGCGAGCCGCCGGACATGGCGCGCGGCTTTGCCAACCGGTTGCTGCGTGGCGGGGCGATCGATCTTGGCCATCTCCATTATGGCGTGCTGGCGATCGGCGACCGGGAATATCCCGATTTCTGCGCCTTCGGCATCGCGGTCGACGGCTGGATGGCGGGGGTGGGCGCGCAGCCGCTCTTCCCGCTGATCGCCATGGGGCATGACGATGAGGCGGCGGAGCGGGCCTGGCATGATGCGCTGCATGATCTGGGCGCGGGCGAGGGCGATCGGGGCCAGATGGTGATCCCGTTCATGCCGTGGCGGCTGGTGGCGCGCCATGCGCTCAATCCCGACAGTCCGGCGCTCACCGCCTATCATCTGCAGTTCGAGCCGGTGGGTACGGACGTGCCCGAATGGCAGGCAGGCGATATCGTGGAACTGCACCCCTGCAACGCGCCCGAGGCGGTCGAGGCGCTGCTGGCCAGCCAGGCGCCCGAGGGTGACCTGATCGCGGTGCCGGCGGCGTTGCGGGCGGAACTGGCACGCGCGATGCTGCCCGACGCCGGAACCCCGCTCACCATGGCAGAAGCGCGGGCGCTGCGCCCGCTGCCGGCGCGCGAATATTCGGCGGCGTCAATCATGGCCGATGGCGTGCTGGACCTGGTCGTGCGGCAGGTGCGCGATGGGGACGGGCGGCTGGGCATCGGCTCCGGCTGGCTGACCGCGCATATGGCGCCGGGCGAGACGACGATGATGCGGGTGCGGCCCAATCCGGGCTTCCGCACCGATCCGGCGGCGCGCGGCGCGATGATCCTGATCGGCAATGGCACCGGCATTGCCGGGCTGCGTGCCCATCTGCGCGCCGCGGCCCATGACGGGGTGGGCGGCCACTGGCTGCTGTTCGGCGAGCGCAGCCAGGCGCATGAGCGCTATTTCGATGCGGAACTGTCGGCCTGGCTGGCGGACGGCACGCTGGCACGGCTGGACCGCAGCTTCTCACGCGATGCGGATTGCGGCCGCTATGTCCAGCATCTGCTGGCGGACGCCGGCGCGGAACTGCGCGAACGGATCGGCCAGGGCGCGACCATCCTGGTCTGCGGCAGCCTGGAAGGCATGGCGCAGAGCGTCCATGAGGCGCTCATCGCGATCCTGGGCGAGGCGACGCTCAACGACCTGGCCGAGGCCGGGCGCTACAAGCGCGACGTTTATTAGATCGGCGTCGATAGATCCGGATGGTCTGAAGGCGCCCAGTTGCGAACGTTTCCAACTCCTCCCCAAGCAAGCTTGGGAAGGATTGTCGGACAGTCCGCCCTCTACCCAAATCCGTCATACCAGCGGAATGACGCCGCCCCGCCTATTCCGTCGCGAGCAGCAGGTCGCGCAGGTCGTGCAGGCTGGGCAGGACGGCGCTCGCCGCCAGCACCAGTTCCTCGGTCGGCGGCAGGAGGTCGGGAACCATCACGGTCGCCATGCCCGCCGCCACCCCGGCGCGGACGCCGGCATGGCTGTCCTCCACCGCGACGCAATCGGCCGGATCGACGCCCAGTCGCTCGGCGGCCAGCAGATAGGGCTGCGGGTCGGGCTTGGGGCGGTCGACGTCATTGCGGGTGACGACGGTCTGGAAATATTGGAGCAGCCCGGCCTTCTCCAGCCGCTGCTGGGCATAGGGGGCCATGGTCGAGGTCGCGATCGCCATCGGGATGCCGGCGCTGGCCAGATGATCCAATATCACCTCCGCGCCCGGCCGCAGCGGAATGCCGGCCTCCAGCGCGGCGACGAACAGCGCGTCGCTGTCGGCATAGAATTGATCGACCGGAAAGTCCGGCCCCATGCGGTCAGCCAGCATCCGCAGATTTTCGTCGCGATGGATGCCGACCATCGACAGCAGCATCTCGTCCGACATCGGCCAGCCCATCGCCGCGCCGGTGCGGGCGAAGGCGTCGCGATGCGCGGCCTCCGTATCCAGCAGCGTGCCGTCCATGTCGAAGATGACGGCGCGGATCGGGTCGGGCAGCGCAGCGGCGGCTTGCGGCGGCGCGTCGGAAAGGGATGCGGTGCTTGCCATGCCCGTCATATGGTGTGTGCGCTGCAATATTGCCATTGCAAAGCGCGCCATCGGGGCTGCAATTTTCCTATTGCAGCTGCGTCCTATTCGACGACCTGCGCGGTCCAGACGGGGATCCAGCGCCAGGCGCCACGGCATTCCCCCATGCTGGTCGCTTCGGTCAGGCGGAAGCGGCTGCCATCCCAGACATAGGTCTGGCTGGTGCCGCAATCGCCGATGCCGCGCCCCTTGGCAAAGCTTTGCAACAGCGACTTTTCGGGCGCCCAGCCGGCATTGACCAGGGTGGGATGGCCGATCTCCTCCGTGCCCCAGCCGGGTGCATAGTCGAACGGCGCGAAGCGGAAGCTGCGGCGGCCCGGAATGCCGCTGGCGATCACCGGCACGGTAGTAAAATTATAGGCGCCAGAGCCGCAGGGAACCAGGATCAGCGTGTCATTCTTCGACAGGCGATGCAGTTCGGACTGGCCATTGGCCATCTCGTCGGTGCAGCCGGTGAACTTGCCGAGCGCGGTCCGCTCCTCGCGCCACAGCGCGGCCGGGGCATCGCCCGCCGCGATGATCGCGCGATGGATCGCCGGCGTCGGCGGCGCGACGCGCACGGCGAGCGGACCGAGCGGCCCGGTCGCGACCAGCGCGGTGGTGGTGCCGGCCCGGCCCTGGCGCGCATCCATGTAGCGGATCGCCGCGCCCGCGCCAGCGAGCGAGGGACGACCGAGCGACCGGTTGCCGGTGCGCACTTCCATCGTGCTGCCGCGCGCCATCGCGATCGCCAGCGCCGACGCCTGCGGCCCGCGCAGGGTGGCATCGCCATCGCGCGCGGTCACGGTCGCGACCTTGCGGCCATCGACCAGGAAGCTGACGTCGGAAGAACCCTTGGCATCGCGGCTGACCCAGACTTCGGCCGCAGCATCGGGGCCGGCCGAACGGGCGACGCCGACCATCACCGGATTGTCGGGCCAGTCGCCACCGTCCGGCAGCAGCGACACCGCCTCGCATCGGTTGCGATTGTCGCAACCGATGGTCCAGTCCTTGTAGGTTTCAAGCGTACCGGGTTTGGGCGCGGGCGCATTTGCCTGCGCCGTTGCCGTGCCGATGGTGCCGATGGCCGCTAGTGCGGCTACGAAAAATCTGAATTCCCCCATAGCGTTAACCATAACCGATTTGCGCAACGAGGGGTAGAGGCTTCCGTTACCCGTTCAGAATGATCCAGATCAAAGGCTGAGCATCAACCCGGCCAGTGCGGCGCTCATCAGGTTGGCAAGGCTGCCCGCGACCAGCGCCTTCAAACCGAGCTTGGCGATCATCGGCCGCTGATTGGGGGCGAGGTTACCGGTCACCGCCATCTGGATCGCGATCGAGCTGAAATTGGCGAAACCACATAGGGCAAAGGTGATGATCGCGATGGTCGAGGGCGACAGGGCGCCCTGCACCTGGCCAAGGTTGATATAGGCAACGAATTCGTTGAGCACGACCTTGGTGCCGAACAGGCCGCCAGCCACCTGCGCCTCGTTCCAGGGGATGTTGAGCAGATACATGACCGGCGAGAAGACATAGCCGAGCAACTGCTGGAAGCTGAGTTCGGGATAGCCGAAGATGCCGCCGATGCCGCCAAGGATGCCGTTGGCGAGCGCCACCAGCGCGACGAAGGCCAGCACCATGGCGCCGACGGCGACGGCCAGCTTGACGCCGGTCTGGGCGCCCTGTGCCGCCGCCATGATGATGTTGGCGGGCTTTTCCTCGTCATGGGTCGCGACGGGCATGGGTTCGCCCGGCGTGGTTTCCGCGTTCAGCACCGCCGCGACCGCAGCCGCACGGCGCGTTTCGGGCAGGTGGATATCATCCTCCAGCGGCAGTTCCGGTTCGCATTCCGGCTCGTCGGGCATCATGATCTTGGCCATCAGCAGGCCGCCGGGCGCCGCCATGAAGCTGGCCGCGAGCAGATAGTCGATCTTGATCCCCATCGAGGCATAGGCCGCCAGGATGGTGCCGGCGACGCCCGCCATGCCGCTGGTCATCACCGCGAACAGCTGCGGCCCGTTGAGGCCGGCGAGATAGGGACGGATCACCAGCGGGCTTTCGCTCTGGCCGACGAAGATGTTGGCGGCAGCGCACAGGCTTTCCACCTTCGACACGCCCGTCACCTTCTCGATCGCGCCGCCGACCCAGCGGACGATGAACTGCATGATGCCCAGATAATAGAGGATCGACACCAGGCTGGCGAAGAAGATGATCACCGGCAGCGCGGCGATGGCGAAGCTGGCGCCGCCGATTTCCGGCTTGGCCAGCGGGCCGAAGATGAAGTTGGTCCCCGCCTGCGCATAGCCCAGCAGATTGGCGACGCCGTGCGACATGCCCGCGATGATGGCGCGTCCGGCCGGCACATAGAGCACCAGCAGCGCGATCCCCGCCTGCAGCAGGAAGGCCGCGCCCACCACGCGCAGCCGGATCGCGCGGCGGTTGGAAGAGAGGGCAAAGGCAATGGCAAGAATCAGCAATATGCCGGCGAGGCCGATAAGAAGATGCATGAAGCGCTTTCGCGGGAATGGGCAAACCGCGCAACTATACAGGGCCAGCGCGCGGAAACCAGCAGGGAATCCCGCCCCGCGATATAAATGAGATAGCCTCGCTTTTTATCGGCAAATCGATCAGAACCATGGAAACAGAGATGGTTCGATGGGGAGAGGCGATGCTGATGGAAACCGACAAGCCCGGCGCCGCTACGGAATGGCGGCGTCATTATATGCTGCCGATCGCCGCCGCGCTCGGCTATGCCACCAGCGTCATCCATATCTATGGGCTCGGCCCCTATATCCAGCCGATCAGCGACCAGTTCGGCTGGACGCGGACGCAGGTGACGGTGGGCCTGACCCTGTCCACCCTGGTCCAGGCTGTCTTTTCCGTGCCGATCGGCCTGATGGTCGACCGGTTGGGGCCGCGCATCTTCGGACTGGTCGGCGTGCTGCTGACCTGTGGCGCCTTTGCCCTGCTGGGCACGGCGACCGGCAGCCCCGGCCAATGGTATCTGCTCTGGGCGCTGCTGGCGCTCGCGACCCTGCCGGTGCAGGCGACGATCTGGACCAGCGCCGTCGCCACCCGGTTCGAGGCATCACGCGGCCTGGCCTTTGCCATCACCCTGTGCGGCGCATCGATCGCGGTCGCCATCTTCCCGCTGATGGGCAGCTGGCTGATCGGCCATTATGGCTGGCAACGCGCCGCGCCGATCCAGGCGGCCATCTGGGCGGCGTGCAGCTTTCCGCTGATCTTCCTCTTCTTCCGCGGCGCGCGCGATCGGCGGCGCGGCGAGGCCGTTGCGGCCGCCGCTGCGGCAACCGCGATCGGCGCCACGCTGGGCGAAGGGGTGCGATCCTCCATCTATCATCGCCTGCTGCTCGCCAGCCTGCTCTTCACCTTCACCATCATCGCGCTGGTCGTGCATTTCGTGCCGATCCTGACCGATCGTGGCGCGGACCCGATGCGGGCCGCCGGCATAGCCTCGGTCGTGGGCCTATGTTCGATCATCGGCCGGCTGGCGACCGGCCTGCTGCTCGACCGATTCCGTGGATCGCTGGTCGGTGCCGGCGTCTTCCTGCTGCCGGCGGCCGCCAGCCTGTTGTTGCTGGGCGCCGGAAACAATGTCGCGCTGCTGATCGCGGCGGCCGCGCTGATCGGCCTGACATTGGGCGCGGAGGTCGACGTGATCGTCTATCTCACCACCCAGCATTTCGGCCTCAAGACCTTTGGCGGGCTTTATGGCGGGCTGCTGATGGCGCTGTCGGTCGGCACCGCCACCGGGCCATTGGGCGCATCGGCGATTTTCGACCGCTTCGGCAATTATGCGCCCTTCCTGTGGATAACGCTTGCCTTGATGGTCGGCAGCAGCCTGGCGCTTGCCAGCCTGCCGCGCCCGGCCTTTGCCCGGCCGCGCGGCGATTGAACGGGCATTGACATAAAGCGCTACAAAGCCGCCACGTCGAGACATCGCGGGGATATATGGCGGGCCTAGTCCTGCCCTTCTGACAGTCCACAGACGACAGAAGGGTAGAGCGAGATGATGCAGGATGGCGCGCATGACGACCATGGCCATGGCCTGGCCGATGACCTGGCGCAGATGCGCAAGCTGGCGGGCGAGGCGATCGGCCGGCGCCGCACGTTGCGCCTGCTCTTTTCGGCCGGCAGCGCCGCGCTGATCACCGCCTGTGGCGGCGGCGGCAGTGACAGCGATAGTGACACGTCGACCGCCACGCCGACGCCCACCCCTACCCCGACGCCAACACCCACGCCGACCCCGACGTCGAGCAGCTGCATCGCCGATCCGGAAGAGACCAACGGCCCCTATCCGGCGGACGGATCCAACAGCAGCAATGGCAGCGTGGTCAATGTGCTGGACGACACCGGCATCGTGCGCACCGACATCCGGTCGAGCTTCGGATCGTCGAGCGGCACCGCCGAGGGCATCTATATGCAGCTGACCATCACGGTGGTGAACGTCAATGGCAGTTGCGCGCCGCTGGAGGGCTATGCCGTCTATATCTGGCATTGCACCCGCGACGGCCTCTATTCGCTCTACACCGTGCCGGGCGAAAATTACCTGCGCGGCGTGGGCGTGACCGACGCCAATGGCCAGGTGACCTTCACCAGCATCTTCCCCGGCTGCTATGACGGACGCTTCCCGCATATCCATTTCGAGGTCTATCCCAGCCTCGCCAAGGCGACCAGCTATGCCAACCGCGTGCTGACGTCGCAGTTCGCGATGCCGACAGCAGCGTGCAACACAGTCTATGCGACCAGCGGCTATTCCAGCAGCAAGACCAATTTCGCCAAGATCACCACCAGCAGCGACAATGTGTTCGGCGACAACACGTCGGCCCAGGTCGCGGCGATGACGCCCACCATGACCGGCGATACGACCAATGGCTTCACCGGCACGGTGACGGTCGGCATCGCCATCTGACAGGAATTATGCGGATGACTTTGCAGGGATCGCCTTCAATCGATATGCTGACCGCCAATATGGACGGATCGCGCATATTGGTGGTCGACGATGATGCGGACATCCGCATCCTGTTGTCGGATTTTCTGGAGCAGCATGGCTTTGCCGTGACCGCGGTCGCGGACGGCGTGGCGATGGATCAGGCGCTCGCCGCGCAGACATTCGACATCGCCGTGCTGGATGTGATGATGCCGGGCGAGGACGGGCTGTCGATCCTGCGCCGGCTGGCCGCGAGCGGCGACCTGCCGATCATCATGCTGTCGGCGATCGGCGGCGATATCGACCGGATCGTCGGGCTGGAAATGGGGGCGGAGGATTATCTGCCCAAGCCGTGTAATCCGCGCGAACTGCTGGCGCGGGTCCGCACCGTGCTGCGCCGCAATCGCCGCCAGACATCGGAACCGCAGGTGCCCGCCGGCCAGCGGTTGCGCTTTGCCGGCTGGCAGGTCGACATGGGCGTGCGCCTGCTGACCGACCCTGACAATGTCGTTGTCACTTTGACCGACGGCGAGTTCCGCCTGCTGCGCGCCTTCATCGAGCATCCGCGCCGGGTGCTGAGCCGCGACCAGTTGCTCGACTATTCGGCCGGCAGCGACGCGGAAAGCTATGACCGGGCGATCGATGTCCAGGTCAGCCGGCTGCGCCGCAAGCTGGAACGTGGCGAGATGGGCGATGAACTGGTCCGCACGATCCGCAACGAAGGCTATATGTTCACCGCCGAGGTCCGACCGGCGTGAGCCCGGCGATGCTGCCGGGCGCCGGCGACCGGGGGCGCTACAATCCCTCGATCCTGACCCGGATCGTCTTTCTGGTCGCCGCCACCCTGTTGCTGGCGCTGGGCGCGATGATGCTGGTCGCCTTTCGCGGCCCCCCGCCCCATGCCCGGCCGATGATGCTGGTGGAGGCGACCGGCCTGCTGCGCGGCGGCACCCAGCCGCCCGGAAGCTGGCAGATCAGCCGCTATCAATCCGATCGCGCGCCCACGGCCGACGCCGGGCAGGAAAGCAACCGTGCGGGGGCCGAGCGCATTGCCGGCCTGCTGGGCGTGCCAGCCAATGCGGTGGCGCTGATCCAGGAACGGCCGCCGATCGGCATGCCGCGTCCCGGACCGGAAGGCGAGCCCCGGCCCGACATGGGCATGGAGTTCGACCCCGGCCGGATGATGCTGCGCGGCAACTTTGCCCTGGCCGTGCGCGAGGATGGCAAGAACTGGTCGGTGCTGCTGGGCCGGCAGGGGCCGAACTGGCGCTGGTATGCGATCACCCTGTCGCTGATGGCGGGTATCTTCATCCTGCTGCTGCTGCCGGCCTATTGGGTGGCGCGGCGCATCACCCAGCCGATCCGCCTGCTGGCCGAAGGCGCCGCGCGCGAGCGGCCGGAGCGGGCCGAGCCGCTGCCGATCGGCGGCCCGCCCGAAGTGCGCGCGATGGGCATCGCCTATAATCATATGCGCGCGCGGATCGCCGATTATGTGTCGGAACGCACCGCCATGCTGGTGGCGATCGCCCATGACCTGCGCACACCGATGACGCGCCTGTCCTTCCGCCTGGAACAATTGCCCGACGGCCCGCGCGCCAAGGCGCAGGCGGATGTGCAGGAAATGCGGGCGATGGTCACCGACCTGCTCGATTTCATGCGCGAAGGGACCGAAGGGCGCCAGCGCGCGCGTATCGACCTGTCGGCGATCGTCGAGACGCTGGCCGATGACCTGGCCGACATGGGCCATGACGTCGCCGTCACCACCAGCCAGCGCGCGGTGATCCAGGGCGACGCGCTCGCGCTGCGCCGCTGCATCGGCAACATGGTCGAGAATGCGGTCCGCTATGGCGGATCGGCGCGGGTCAGCCTACGCGTCGAGGGCAGCCGGGCGATCGTCGATGTGGTCGATTCCGGCCCCGGCGTTCCGCCCGAGATTCTCGACCGGCTATGCGAGCCTTTCTATCGCGGCGAAGCCTCGCGCAATCGCGAGACCGGTGGCGTGGGCCTGGGCCTGTCGATCGCCCGCACCATTGCCGAGGGACATGAGGGCAGCATCGGCTTTGCCAATCGGGCCGAGGGCGGATTGCGCGCCACGGTGATCCTGCCGCTCGATCGTTAAAGCACCATCCCCTTGAGTTCCTGCAGCACCATCGCGGTCGGCATCGACAGGAACATCGCCACAAGGAACGGTGCGAGCGACGCCGCGAGCAGGATCAGCAGGCTGCGCAGGTCGACCGGCAGGAAGCGCATCGCATAGACATTGGACACCACGCCATAGAGGTCGGCCGCCGCCGAAAAGTCGGGCGCGGAAAGAAGGTCGGGTTGCTCCTCCGCAGGGCCGTCGAACCAGCGACCCTCGAACGACCGGCCCAGCGCCACCGCCAGCGCACCATAATGCATCGCGTTGCGCCGCCAGGCCCGCGCCATGACCGGCCAGAACACCCCCAGCGGGGCAACGCACAATAGGAGTACCAGCGCCACCGTTCCGCCGATCAGGAAGCTGCCGGTCAGTGGCGTGGTCGCCCCGTGCAGATGGACATTGGCGAAGCGCCCCGCCGCGATGCAGCCGATCCCCATCGCGAAGGTGCCGAAGGCGCGAACCGACTGCGCCAGAAAGCCCAGGCCGCCCGCATTGTCGGGATGGGCGACGATCAGTCGCAAGTCCATCGCCGCGACCTTGTACAGCAACCGGGTCCACAGCAGGATGCGCCAGAACCAGCCCATCAGCAGCATCAGCAATATCGGCAGGCTGACCAGCATATGCCACCATCCGGCCACCGATAGTCGCCCCTGCCCGACGATCGTCCAGGCCGGCAGACCATGGGTGGAAATGCCGGTCGCGAACAGCCACAGGATGAAGGCATAGGCGAGCAGCAACACTAGCAGTTCGGCCGATGGCGCCCGCACCGCGGCGCGGGCGCTTGCCAGTTCGCTCCTCAGCCGCTCGACCGCATCGGACGGCAATAGTCCCGAGATGGCGAAATGGCGCACCACCACGCCCAAGCGCCGCGCGGTTTCGACATGGGCGACCAGCAGGATCGGCACGGCGAAGGCGAAACGGGCATGCGTGCCGAGATCGCGCAGAAAATCGCGGAGGTCACTCGCCCGGTCATGCCCCGGCACCAACAGGATCAGCAGGAGGAGCGGTAGCCAGCCGATTGCCAGCGCGAGCAGGGCGCGCGACCGCACCGTGGGCAGTGCGGGCACCGACAGGCGGACGAAGCCGGGCAGCCCGCGCGGCGGCCCCCATTCGAACAGGTCGTGCCCCTCCGCCTTCGCTTCGTTGGTCACTTGCACGCCTTTCCGCTTTGCCTCGGCTCATCCGAACAGCGACGATAGGAAGCATGCCCTTCCCGCCTATCGGGATTAATGCTGAGCCGGTCGGAAATCGGCTGCCGTCACTGGTCGGCGGACTTGCCGTCCTTCTTGGCCTTGTGCGCCTTGAGCAGGGCGTCGATCTCGACAATCCGCTCACGTTCCGGCGTGCCCTTGGGCAGGCCCTTGAGGCGGCATTCGGCCCATAATTTGCGCCGCTCGGATTCCAGCGCCTTGAGATAGAGATCGGCCATTGCAGCCTCCTGGATAAAGAAAAAGGGCCGGCGCCTCGCGACACCGGCCCTTTCGTAACTTGTCTAGCCGAAAATCAGGCAACCTTATTTGGGCTGCCCGGAATCATCAGGCGGCCTTGGCGCGGCTCATGCGCTTGCGCTCGTTCGGATCGAGGTAGCGCTTGCGCAGACGGATGGTCTTGGGCGTGACTTCGACCATTTCATCATCGTCGATATAGGCGATCGCCTGTTCCAGCGTCATCTTCTTCGGCGGGGTCAGGCGGACGGCGTCGTCCTTGCCGCTGGCGCGGAAGTTGGTCAGCGCCTTCGACTTCATCGGGTTGACTTCGAGGTCTTCCGGCTTGGCGTTTTCGCCGATGATCATGCCTTCGTAGAGGGCTTCACCCACGCCGACGAACAGGATGCCGCGATCTTCCAGCGGACCCAGCGCATAGGCATTGGCTTCGCCGGCGCCGTTCGAGATCAGGACGCCATTCTTGCGGCCTTCGATCTTGCCCTTGTGGGGGCCGTACTTCTCGAACAGGCGGTTCATGATGCCGGTGCCGCGCGTGTCGGACAGGAATTCGCCATGATAGCCGATCAGGCCGCGCGAGGGCGCGGAGAAGGTGATGCGGGTCTTGCCGCCGCCCGAGGGACGCATGTCGGTCATCTCGGCCTTGCGGATGTTCATCTTGTCGACGACCGTGCCCGAGAATTCGTCATCCACGTCGATGACGACGGTTTCGTACGGCTCGGTCTTGCCGCCATTCTCGTCTTCGCCGAACAGCACGCGCGGACGCGAGATGCCCAGTTCGAAGCCTTCGCGGCGCATGGTTTCGATGAGCACGCCCAGCTGGAGTTCGCCACGGCCGGCGACTTCGAAGCTGTCCTTGTCGTCCGATTCCGTCACCTTGATGGCGACGTTGGATTCGGCTTCGCGGGCCAGACGGTCGCGGATCATGCGGCTCGTCACCTTGCTGCCTTCACGGCCCGCCATCGGCGAATCGTTCACGGCAAAGCGCATCGACAGGGTCGGCGGATCGATCGGCTGGGCCTTGATCGGCGCGCTAACCTGCGGGTCGGCAATGGTGTTGGCCACGGTTGCGACGGTCAGGCCGGCGAGCGAGATGATGTCGCCTGCCTTGGCTTCGTCGACCGGCACGCGGTCCAGACCCTGGAACGACATGATCTTCGAGGCGCGACCGGTTTCGATCACGTTTCCTTCAGCATCCAGCGCGTGGATCGGCTGGTTGACCTTGACCGTGCCCGACTGGACGCGGCCGGTCAGGATACGACCCAGGAAGTTGTCGCGATCGAGCAAAGTCACCAGGAAGCTGAACGGCGCGTCCTGATCCAGCGACGGCGGCGGGACATGGTCGACGATCTTCTGGAACAGCGGCTCCAGCGTGCCTTCACGGCGCTGCGAATCCTCGCTGGCATAGCCGTTGCGGCCCGAGGCATAGAGGACGGGGAAGTCGAGCTGTTCGTCGGTGGCGTCGAGCGTCACGAACAGGTCGAACACTTCGTCCAGCACTTCCTGGATGCGCTCGTCGGGACGGTCGACCTTGTTGACGACGACGATCGGCTTGAGACCGAGCGCCAGCGCCTTGCCGGTCACGAACTTGGTCTGCGGCATCGCGCCTTCCGACGAGTCGACCAGCAGGATCACGCCGTCGACCATCGAGAGGATGCGCTCCACTTCGCCGCCGAAGTCGGCGTGGCCAGGCGTATCGACGATGTTGATGCGGGTGCCGTTCCATTCGACCGAGGTGGGCTTCGCCAGAATGGTGATGCCGCGTTCCTTTTCCAGGTCGTTCGAGTCCATGGCGCGCTCTTCGACGCGCTGGTTGTCGCGGAAGGTGCCGGACTGGCGGAAAAGCTGGTCGACGAGCGTGGTCTTGCCATGGTCGACGTGCGCGATGATCGCGATATTACGCAGGGACATGTCTTGCCTTTGGGATATGGGGCTCCCCTGGCCGACACAAGGCCGCGCAGAGGCTTCGGGCGCGCCCCTACAGGAAATGACGCGTTGCGGCAAGGGGAGCCGAATCAGAGATAACGCATCCACCATTGGCCGCTGCGCCGTTTGACCGCGCCGAACCAGCGACAGGCATACCAGAGCGGGAAAGCGAGCAAGGCCGTGAGCAGCCACAGGCTGGCGACGCCGGGCAGGCTATAGTGCCCGCCCTGCCCAGCCACCGCGACGGCACCGACATGCAGGATGTGCAGCAGATAGAGGTGAAGCAGATAATAGAAGAGCGGCGCCGCGCCGAACACGGCGATCAAACCGGACCAACGCTGCGGCAGCCGCTCGAACCCGGCGAGCAGCAGCGTGCCGCACCCCAGCATCAGCAGCAGGAAATCAGCCGACGGCGGATATTTGGTGAGGTTGAGGAAGCTCATGAACGTGCGCAGCGGGCTGGCGCCGACGCTCCAGGGCAGTGGCTCACCATAGATATTGATCGTCCGCAGGATCAGGAACAGCGCCAGCATCACCCCACCCGCAAGCAGCAGCCGACGCTGTCGCCGCGCCCGGTCGATCGCGAACCAGGGGCCGATCGCATAGCCGATCGCGATCACCCCGATCCAGGGTAGCAACGGGTAGGAAGTGCGGATGCGCATGTCCCAAGGCAGGTCGATGAAACCGCGATCATGCAGGACCGCCCAGAGGGCATGGCCCGGTTCCCCCGCCGCGAAGGCGATCGGGTCGAGCAGATTATGACACAGCATGATCGTGACAGCGAAGATGACAAGGGCAAGGCGCGGCAGATGGATCAGCGCGGCGAGCGCCAACATCGACAGGCCGATCGCCCAAATCACCTGCAGAAAGATAGTCGGCGGCGTCAGGGTGAAGTTCCAGCCGAAGCTGACCAAGGTCAGTTCGAGCGCGATCAGGAACAGGCCGCGCTTGACGAGGAAGGCCGATGTCGCGCGCCGGCCCGCCTTGCGGCCATAGAGATAGGCCGAGAGGCCGGTGAGCGCGACGAACACCGGCGCACAGACATGGGCGGCAAGGCGGGTGAAGAACAATGACGGCGGCGTGGTCGCCGCGTCCATAGGATCAGGCACCTGCGCATGGAAGTAGAAGAATTCCCGCACATGATCGACCATCATCACCAGCATGACGAAGCCGCGGAGCGCATCGATCGATCCGATGCGCGGGGATACCGAAGCCGGGCCGGCGGGCGCGGTGACTTGATGGGGTAAAGGAAGCGAGAAAGCGGTCATGCCACCTCTTTATGTGATGATATCACATTCAATCAAGATATAATGTTTCCCTTGCCCTGAAGGTGCGTCGCCGTATGAAACGCGCCAGGTTCGCACCTCATAAGAAAAGGATTGCCCATGCGGTTGGCCGCTTCCCTGACCTTCGCCTCCCTCCTCACTTTGCCCCACCCTGCCCTCGCCCAGAAGGACGGCGCGCCCGACGCCGCCAAGCAGCATGCCGAGCAGATAGCGGACGAGATCGCCAAGAACTGGGCCAACGCCCCGGTCGAGGAAGTGACCAAGACCAGCAAGGGCACGGCGAGCGTCGACGGCAAGTCGATCGCCTACACCGCGACGGCCGGCACGCTGACCATCCGCGACGCACAGGGCAAGCCGACCGCCAGCGTCTTCTACACCGCCTATACCGCGCCGGGTAAGCACCGCCCGCTGACCTTCTTCTACAATGGCGGTCCCGGATCGGCCTCGCTGTGGCTGCGCATGGGCAGCTTTGCACCCGACCATGTCCGCACCGGCAATCCCGAAGCGGTCGCGCCCGCGCCCTTCGACGTCGGCCCCAATCCCGACAGCCTGATCGGCAGCACAGACATGGTGTTCCTGGACGCGGTGGGATCGGGCTATTCGCGGCCGCTGGGCGACGCCAAGGGCGCCGACTTCTATGGCGTCGACCAGGATGTCGATGCCTTTGCCAAGGCGATCCTGCGCTACACCACGAAGAATGGCCGCTGGGGCGACCCCAAATATATTTTCGGCGAAAGCTATGGCACCACCCGATCGGGCGCGCTCGCCTATCAGCTGGAAGATCGCGGCATGGCGCTGAACGGCGTCATCCTGCTGTCGTCGATCATGAATTACGGCATCCGCCAGTCGGGCTTCGACACCATCCATATCGGCTATCTGCCCAGCTATGCGGCGACCGCCTGGTATCATAATCGCGTGCCGGGCGGCCGCCCGGCCAGCCTGGAAGCCTTTGTCGAGGAAGCGCGCCAGTTCGCCAACGGCCCCTATGCCGCCGCGCTGTTGAAGGGCCAGGACATCAGCGCCCAGGAAGAGGACGCCGTCGCCCAGCAGATGAGCCGCTTCACCGGCCTGTCGGTGGATTATCTCAAGCGCGCCAATCTGCGCGTCAGCCTCAGCCGCTTTCGCAAGGAATTGCTGCGCGACGGGCGCGAGACGCTGGGCCGGTTCGACAGCCGCTACAAGGGGATCGACGAGGATGCGGCGGGCGAGGATCCCGAATATGATCCGTCGGATACCGCTATCAGCGGCCTTTATGTCGGCAGCTTCCTGGATCAGCTGACCAACAAGCTCGGCTATCAGACCGACCTCAGCTATCGGCTGAGCGCGCGGGAGGGCGGCGCCTTCAACTGGGACTGGAGCCATGAGCCGCCGTCGGGCCGCAAGCAGAATGTCGCCGACGTCACCGCCGACCTCAGCACCGCGATGCGCATCAACCCGCATCTGCGCGTGCTGTCGCTCAACGGCTATTATGACATGGCGACGCCCTTCTTCTCGACCGAACGCGACCTGAAGCACATGATGCTGGAGCCCGCGCTGCGGCCGAACCTGCAGTTCAAATATTATCCGGCGGGCCACATGGTCTATCTGAACCCGGAAGCGCTGCACCAGATGCGGCTGGATATGGAACGCTACTACGCCGAGGGCGCGCGCTGATCTGATTTCCCGTCGTCATTCCCGCGAAGGCGGGAACCCATCTCCTGAGTTGGCGCATAGTTGCATCGTCGGGAGATGGATCCCCGCTTGCGCGGGGATGACGGCGAGGGTCAGTAGCGCAGCTTCGGATACCAGTCGGCCGGGCGGCCCTGCGGCGTCAGGTCGAGGATCGACCAGAGCGCGGCGATATCCGGCGCGTCGCGGGGATCCTGGCCGGGGTCGGCCATTTCGCGGCCCATCTCGCTCATCCAGAAGAGCCGCACCTGATCGCCGTCGCGGCGATAGACGATCAGCGCAGGATATTCGCCGTCCGGCTGGAGCAGGTCGAGGTCGCGGGCATAATCGTCGCCGATCGTCTGGATGAAGTCGGTGTTGCGCCAGCCCCGCTCCTGCGCGAAGGCGAATTGCCGTTCGACCGGGCTGCGGCTCAGTATCTTGTAGGCGACGCGCTGCTTGATGTCGGCGGCATTGCCATCGACCGCGCCGATCCAGTTGGTACACATCGGGCAGGGCCGCTCGCGTTCGGGCCCATACATCCAATAGTAACTGACCAGCACATCCTTGTCGCCGAACAGGTCGAGAAGGCCGACCTCGAAGCCCTGCTCGTCCTTGAAGCGATAATCCTTCGTAATCAGCGGGCCGGGCGGCAGCGCCTGGCGCTGGGCGGTCAGGCGGGTCATGTGGCGGCGAAAGTCGATCTCCGCCGCCAGCAGATCCTGCCGCGCCTTGGCATAATCCACGCTCTCGCCGGGGAATGCCGGCCGGCGATGCGCCGCCATGTCGGCGGCCGGTGTCAGTTGTTGGTCCATGGCCTCTCTCCTCCCGCGCCGAACGCGGCGCGGGAGGAGAAGGTTCAATGGTCGCTGGCGGCGAAGGCGCCGATGCCGGTTTCCGCCCGCACCCGCTGGGCCGGATAGCCCGCCTTGTCCACCGCCGCGCGGGGCGAGCGGTCGAGCCGGGAGATCAGCCAGATGGCGATGAAGCCGGCCGGGACCGAGAAGATCGCCGCCGAACTATAGGGGAAAGGCGCCGGGCCAAGGCCGAAGGTGGTGGTCCACACCGCCGGCGACAGCAAGGTGAGAATGAAGGCCGTCAACAGCCCGATCGTGCCGCCCCAGGCCGCGCCACGGGTGGTGCAGCCGCTCCACAGCAGCGACAGGATCAGCACCGGGAAATTGCCCGACGCGGCGAGCGCGAAGGCGAGGCTGACCATGAAGGCGACATTCTGCTTTTCGAACACCAGCCCCAGCAGCACCGCCAGCGCGCCCAGCCCCAGCGTGGTGATCCGCGAGACGCGCAGTTCGTCGGCCGAATTGGCCCGCCCCTGTTTCAGCACCGTGGCATAGAGGTCATGGCTGACCGCCGAGGCGGCCGACAAGGTGAGCCCCGCCACCACCGCCAGGATGGTCGCGAAGGCGACCGCCGAGATAAAGCCGAGGAAGGCATTGCCGCCGACCGCATGGGCGAGATGGATCGCCGCCATGTTGCCGCCGCCACGCAGTGTGCCGTCGGCCATCTTGTAGCCGGCATCGGTGCCGACCAGGATGATCGCGCCGAAGCCGATGATGAAGGTGAGGATATAGAAATAGCCGATCCAGCCGGTCGCCCACAGCACCGACTTGCGCGCTTCCTTGGCATCGGGGACGGTGAAGAAGCGCATCAAGATATGCGGCAGGCCGGCCGTGCCCAGCATCAGCGCCAGGCCGAAGGAGATGGCCGAGACCGGATCCTTGATGAAGCCGCCGGGCGCCATGATCGCCCGGCCCTTTGCTGCGGCTTCGGCCGGGGTAGCACCGGCGGCCTGTGCCGCCGCGCTCTTCACCTCGACCGCGCGGGCAAACAGCGCTTCGAGCGAGAAGCCGAACTGGGCCAGAACCATCAGCGCCATGAAGCTGGCGCCGCCGAGCAGCAGCACCGCCTTGATGATCTGGACCCAGGTGGTCGCGCGCATGCCGCCGAACAGCACATAGAGCATCATCAGCGCGCCGACGATCACCACCGCCACCGCATAGGGCAGGCCGAACAGCAATTTGATGAGCTGCCCCGCGCCCACCATCTGCGCGATCAGGTAGAAGCTGACCACCAGCAGGGTAGAGATGGCCGCGAAGCTGCGCACCGGCGGCTGGGCGAAGCGGTAGGAAGCGACGTCGGCAAAGGTGAAGCGACCAAGGTTGCGCAGCCGCTCCGCCATCAGGAACAACAGGATCGGCCAGCCGACGAGGAAGCCGGTGGAATAGATCAGGCCATCATAGCCATCGGTGAATATCTGCGCCGATATGCCGAGGAATGAGGCCGCGGACATATAATCGCCCGCCATGGCGAGGCCGTTCTGGAAGCCGCTGATGCCGCCGCCGGCGGTGTAGAAGTCCGACGCGGTGCGGGTGCGCGCGGCCGCCGCCTTGGTTATCCACAGGGTCAGGCCGACAAAGGCGACGAACATCGCGATCGCCACCCAGTTGATCGGCTGACGCTGCGCTTCCCCCTCCAGTGCGGCGGCGAAGGCGGGAGCGGGGAGCAGGGCAAGGGCGAGCGCGCCGGCAAGCCGCGCCCTCATGCGCCATGATCCTTGAGGATGGCGGCCATCTGCGCGTCATGATGGCGGTTGGCATAAGCGACATAGAGGCCGGTCAAGGCGATCGCGAGCAGGATGAGGCCGAGGCCGATCGGAATGCCGATCGAGGTCACGCCATTGCCGATCGGCATGCCCAGCAGCGCCTTGTCGAAGGCGATCAGCGCCAGATAGCCGACAAAGGCGATGAAGATGATCGCCGACAGCCACCAGCCCAGCCGCGCCCGCCGCGCCACCAGCTCGCCATAACGGGGATCGGCCGCCACCGCCGCGATCATCGCGGCCTGGGCATCGGCCGGGGCACGCCCTTCCTGCTGCGTCATTCACTCTCCTCTGGTCTTTGCGCCATGCTAACCAGACGTCCCCCGATTGCAATGGCATGGCCCGAGCGCCTATATCCGTAAGGAGAGAGACTTGCAGCCTTACTGTTTTATGCACATATGACAGTCAGGCCGATCTGGCCCCTGGGAGATGACATGGCTTCGACCGCGCCGACCGCGACCGCTGATACGCTGAACCTCACGCCGCCCGATCCGGTGCCGGTGGTCGCGCCCGAAAAGGCGGCGGGGCTGGTGCCGATCGACGACGACAAGCGATCCAAGCTGGACGAGAAGGTCGATGCCTTCATCGACGATCTGGTGGCGCAGGATGCCAATTCGCCCGCCTTCGGCCAGCGCGTCGACCAGCTGACCAATATGGGTCGCAAGGAAATCGCCGAGGCCGCCGGGCACAGCAACCGTTTCCTCGATCGGCCGGTGCGCGCGATGGACAGCGACAACAAGGTCGGTGCGGACCTGGCTGAACTGCGCCGCACGGTCGAGGATCTGGATCCGGGCAAGCGCGGCAGCCTGACCGCGCCCAAGAAGCTGTTCGGCATCATTCCGTTCGGCAACAAGATGCGCGACTATTTCGACAGCTACAAGTCGAGCCAGACGCATATCAATTCGATCCTGGGCAGCCTCGCCAGCGGCAAGGATGTGCTGATCAAGGACAATGCCGCGATCGACGTGGAACGCCAGAATATGTGGCAGACCATGGGCAAGCTGGAGCAGATGATCCACATCAGCAAGACCATGGACGCGCGCCTCGAGTCCAAAGCGCTGGAGCTGGATTCGACCGATCCGACCAAGGCCAAGGCGATCCGCGAGAGCGCACTCTTCTACATCCGCCAGCGCACCCAAGACCTGCTGACCCAGATGGCGGTCACGGTGCAGGGCTATCTGGCGCTGGACCTGGTGAAGAAGAATAATGTCGAGCTGGTGAAGGGCGTGGACCGCGCCAGCACCACCACCGTCGCCGCGCTGCGCACCGCCGTGACCGTGGCGCAGGCGCTGGTCGGCCAGCGGCTGGTGCTGGAACAGATCACCGCGCTCAACACCACCACCGCCAACATCATCGATTCGACCGGCGAACTGCTCAAGAGCCAGACCGCGCAGATTCACGAGCAGGCTGCGAGCAGCACGATCCCGATCGAGACGTTGCAGCGCGCCTTCCAGAATATCTACGACACGATGGACAATATCGACACGTTCAAGCTCAAGGCCCTCGAAAACATGAAGACGACGGTCAATGTGCTGTCGAACGAGGTGGAAAAGTCCAAGGGCTATATCGCCCGGTCCGAAGGCCAGGCCCAGGCCGCCAAGGAAGCGCGGGCAGAAAACCCGCTGCTGAGCGCGATCGAGGGATAATCATGATAATGGCACACCCCTTCCCGTTCGGTTCGAGCCTGTCGAGAACCGTTGCGCGAGGGTTCTCGACAGGCTCGAACCGAACGGATTTGGGAGTCTCTTTGCGATGAGCCGGTCCGACCGCGTGCTGGCCGATGCCGAGGCGGTGCTGCGCCGCCATAGCGAGCGCGGCAAGAGCCTGACCAGCCGCGCGCGCGAACGGCGCAACGCATCGATCATGCGGCGGCTGGGCCGGATCGCTGGCGCCGCCTTCGCGATCATCATCGCCGCCATGGTCGCGGGCTGGTTCATGCCGCTGGGTACCAGTGGCGTGATGATCGTGCTTGGCCTGCTGCTGGTCACCACGCTGTTCTTCGCGCTGCTGCCGGGCGAGCGCGCGGTCAGCCCGGACAAGCTGGCGGACACGGCGTTGACCGCCCTGCCGCTGAAGACCGAAATCTGGCTGGAGAATCAGCGCAAGGCGCTGCCCGCGCCGGCGGTCACCCTGGTCGACAGCATCGGCGTCAAGCTGGAGACGCTGGCGCCGCAGCTTGAACGGCTGGGCGAGCAGGATCCCGCCGCGCACGAGATTCGCACACTGCTGGCCGATCACCTGCCCGAACTGGTCACCGGCTATCAGTCGATCCCCGCGCCACTGCGCCGCGAGGAACGCAATGGCCGCGTGCCCGAAAAGCAGTTGATCGAGGGGCTGTCCGTGATCGACGCCGAGATCGGCCGGATGAGCGAGCAGCTGGCGAGCGGCGATCTCGACAAGCTGGCGACCCAGAATCGTTTTCTGGAGCTGAAATATCAGGAGGCGAAGGAACTTGGCGCCTAGCGCCGTCTTCCTTCCTGCATGATCCACCTCACCCTCATCATCGTCGATTTCCTGACGGGCCTGCTGGCCGCCGGGGCCTGGGCGCTGGCTTCGGCCGGCGGCGCGATCGCGGCCGTGGTGGGCGGCGGAGTGCTGGGCGTATCCTTGTTCCGACGGTGGCGACGGCGAGGCTGACGTAAGGTCAAGGCAGCGGTCCGCATCTTTAGGCCGCGATGCGGCCTACCCCTGTCGCCTTCGCTGTGCCATTCAATGCACCATGACGACATTGCGCCCCTCCTCCGATCCGCGTCCGCTCGGGACAAGCGGAATTTCCGTCTCTCCCATCGCCTGGGGCATGTGGCGGCTTGCCGGTGAGAATGTCGCGGACGCACGCGCCAAGGTCGAGGCTGCGCTGGATGCAGGCATCAGCCTGTTCGACACGGCGGACATTTATGGCTGCGACACGCCGGCTGGCTTTGGATCGGCCGAAACGCTGTTCGGCAGCATCCTGGCGGACGCGCCGGAACTGCGCCAAGCCATGGTCATCGCCACCAAGGGCGGTATCCGGCCAGCTATCCCCTATAATAGCGGCGCAGCTTATCTTGCCGAAGCGGTCGATGCCTCCCTAACCCGCATGGGTATCGATCAGATCGACCTTTACCAGATTCATCGACGCGACTTTCTGACCCACCCGCAGGAGGTCGCTGCAAGCCTGATGCACATGGTCGAAGCCGGCAAGGTCCGCGCCATCGGCGTATCCAATTACGCGCCGCATGAACTCGATGCCTTGCAGGCATTTCTCGACCTGCCCATCGTCAGCACCCAGCCGGAATTTTCCGCCCTGCGCCCCGCACCGCTCTATGATGGTACGCTCGACCAGGCCATGGCTCGGGACATGACAGTGCTGGCCTGGTCGCCGCTCGGTGGCGGCCGGCTCGCCAAGGCGCTGCATCCTGCCGCAATCATGATTGCCGATCAGGCCGAACTTATGGCGTTGATATCACGGCGGCCGCCCTCTCATGGATCATGGTTCACCCGGCCCGCCCCATTCCCATCGTCGGCAGCCAATCGCCTGCACATATCGCCCGCAGCGCAGATGCCTTCAGGGTCGAATGGAGCCGTGCCCAATGGTATGGGGTGCTCGAAGCCGCGATCGGTGAAAGACTGCCATAGAATATCCCGCAGGCGGGAATGCGCGATCAAGCCGGTTCCCGCCGATCTGCTGAGCCGCCAGTCTGCTGAGCCTGGGCCATGAAAGCCCCCCGCACCGGCCATCACCTTGGGCAGTCGCGGACCCATACCAACCATGCCGAACCCAGATCAGCCCAGCAAGCCAACAAAATCAGATATAGGAGACACCACGAACCCGATGGTTCGCAGTAATGGCGGAGAGGGAGGGAAGCGTTGAAGCTGCCCCGATTTCGCGTGATTCGCGCCTGTCGATGGCAGCATCGCTATCAGGCTGGAGCGCCTGGGTGTAGCCCTAGTTCGAGGGACGCGCCTGGATTCGAACCGTCGCTGGCTCCATCGCTCCAGGCCATGATCTTGCACGTCATCATCGCCCAAGACGATCACCTGGGGCGGTGGAGATCATGGTGATCTGGAGGCGGGTATCTTCAGTGGCGAGTTGCCCCGGCGGGAACTTCATCGTCATTGTCGAGGAAGGTTTCCATGCCCTCGGCGGCGACCGCCTGTGCGAAGGCTTCGAAGGCAGCCTCGTCCGTGTCGAACAGATCGTCCCAGACCGTCGATGTTCCGGCATCGTTGACGACTTCCAGCGCCCACTTCGGATCATGTTCGAGCCGATAGACGAGAACGCGGACGGTAATGCCATCTCGGCTAACGGTTCGGGACAAGGGGGACTCGATGATTGTAGGATCGGTGTCGGTCATGGTGATCTCCAGGAGCAGTCTAGGGATGATATGTCAGGCCGCGAGCGCCCGATAGACCGATGCCCGCCCGATCCCCATCTAGGGCGCGTGGGTGCGGGGGGATAATGAACAAAGGGAGCGAGGGGGTGGCGGCTCGCCCTCGGAACGCCCACATGACGCGCTTGGCATGATCGGTCTGCTCACGTAATCCGTAGATATGTCCGCCCAAGATGAGCCTTCGCTAAATTCGCTCCTGACGATCTTCAACATCACGAGAAAGGCGGAGCTTGTTGACCATTGCCGGGCTGCAGTGATCGGGAAATCTGACCTGGCGAACTTGATCTTGGCCTGCCAGATGCAGGCTGTTCCGATTGGGCACATCCCGATCTTCAAGCATCACCATCCTGAGCATTTGAACCCGACCGATGAAGATAGAGCGGCCTTCGCAGCGAACGGCGTGGGTAAGCTTTCGAAGGAAGCGCGAAAGTTCACCAACAAGATCGACCAGATGTTTGAACAGCGACGGCTATTTTGTGGCCACATGTTCCTGCCGCTGGAGTGGCCAGGGCACTGGCATTTGTTCTACTTCGACCAGCGAGATACCGACCAGCGCAACAACCACTGGGAGCATGGGAGCCACCTTCACCTGATGAATATGGTTACGCACCCACGCCTCTCGCCGGAAGCGCTCGCACAAAAGCTTGATGCCGAAGTCCGGCCCAAGTTGGGCGGAACGATCCATATCCGGTTTGATCGCGATAGCAATCAGGCGGCGAGCGCCCGGTAGACCGATGCTCGTCCGATCTTGAGCCGCTTGGCGATCGCGGTGGCGCCGAGCCCCTGGTCGCGCAACTCTCGCACCTGGGCGGGATCGATGGTGGCCGGTCTGCCCTTATAGGCGCCCTTGAGCTTGGCTGCTTCGATCCCCCGACGCTGCCTGGCACGAATGAAGTGCTTTTCCATCGAGCCGATCATTCCGAACAAGGTCAGCAATACCTCGCTCATCATGTCGCTGCCGTCGAAGGTGATCGCCGGGTCATGGATGCGCAGCGCGGCCCTCTTCTCGACGACCCGCTTGCCTACGGCGAGGAGGCTGGCCGTGTCCCGCGCGATGCGATCGGGATGGAGGGCGAGGAGCTGGTCGCCAGGTTCCAACAATCGGAGGGCTGCTTCAAGCTGGTCGCGGCCGTGGAGGGTGGAGCCGTTCCCGATATCGGCGAAGACGACGACAGCGCCGAGTTCTTCGAGCCGGGCCTTCTGGCTGGCAATGTCCTGCCCATCGTCGGTGGAAATCCGCGCATAGCCCAGCACCTTTGCCATTCACGCTCCTGTCTCATGAGGGTCTAAGACTAACTGAATAGGTGTGTATTATATCATGAATTGCACCCATTTGGCACAATATGATTGTATCGCCGGATGTGTCGTTGATGGTTACCTTGGCGGGACGCAAATGGACGACCTCATGCCTGCGTCAGAGATATCGACAGGTCAGATGGGGCTTCGCTACGATCGTCTCCATCTGCGGGGTCAGGTCGCCCGGCAACGATCTCCAGGATGGAGATGAGCAGTTCCAGGGGACGGCGCTGCGCTCCCGTCCCCGCGCCGACGAGACGCCCGCGATCTTCTGGCTCGACCTGCTCAGCCGCAGGCCAAGCCATCGCTCGCCGTCGCCTCGCGCCGATTAAATCCCCCGTGAAGCCCGGTTATAATATAATATCTATAGAACTCGTCTTCACGGGGGATGCGCGTCAAACACATCCCGCGAAGTCACGAAGATTAAATTAGGCGATATCGCGACACCGGTGGTAGAACGGATGAATAAATAGTCACGTAGATGCGTGACGGCATCATCGGAGTTCACGGCCAGTCGGCATATAGTAGCGCTATATCCATCGATTGTTCCAGGCAGAGCCTCGCATGACCGTCACCATGCGAGGCTCTAACCTGGAATATCATGACCCACTATCACGAATACCACTACCTCGAAAACATAAAGACCACCCTGGGGGTGAAGCGATGACGAAGATGAGATACGACCGGCGTAGGCCGCCGAAGTCCGTGCCATCCGACTACCCCTTTGAGCATGGGCAGCATCGCAGACCGACCAAGAAAGCGTCGAAGAAACCGCAGCAGCCTGCATTGAAGTGCCCGCGAAGGCGATCTGGGATCAAGCAAACGTCAATCGAGACCCTCAATCGGTGGACGGCCGAAAAACGCGAGATCAATAACTGGAAAGCGAACATCGCGGCGAAGAATGCCGCCATCGCAGCAAATGTGGCGCCTCCCACCAACCTGGAATGACAGGCTCGAAGCGGTTCACCAATCGAACACCGATCTGGTGAACCGCT
Organism: Sphingobium sp. WTD-1; assembly: GCF_030128825.1. NCBI lineage: Bacteria > Pseudomonadati > Pseudomonadota > Alphaproteobacteria > Sphingomonadales > Sphingobiaceae > Sphingobium > Sphingobium sp. WTD-1. The sequence goes on from NZ_CP119127.1 coordinate 29,902, forward strand.
TCAGGGCGGCGGTCGCATCATCACTGCCCGTCGTGTATCGCCTTTCCAAGATTCCATACCGGGCAGCGAATTCACGCGCCCGCTTATCGAGATCGGCGGCCACCTGACGATTCCTGCGGACGTAAACGCCATCGAGTGTCCAAATATCTTCATGCTTTTGCAGGCAGATCAGGGCGGTTTGACTATCGTCGTCGGTGAATTCGCCAAAGGCGTTTTCGCCCACGATGCTGGCATTGGTGTAGCGCCTGGAGCAGTTTTGATATGCCAGTGCGACCTTGCGCAATTCTCGCCCATCACGGATCGGGCGATAGCCTTTGGCGGCGGGAATAGGATGGGGTGGGAATGGAATCTGCAACGCCCACCGTTGCACGACCTTCTTCAAGGGGGCGGTCGAGCGACGCAATGCGTCGATAAATTCGGCGCGATCGATCCCTCGCTCGGCCAGCAAGCTGGTCACCAGGGTGAGGTCATGGGCATCCGCGCGCGCCTCAACACGGTGGACAATCCGGGCATCGCACAGATCGGCAGGGAGCGCAGTGATGATGGCAAGGCGATCGGGGGTGAGTTTCGGCGATTGCATGATCGCAGCCGTCACCTGCCGCTGGCCGGAGAGAAGCGCCTGATGCAAATCGCGATAATAGGCCGGTTCGTGCGGCTGCGGTCCGCTCTTCCCAAGTGCGCGGCGCAAGCCCATCGGCACTGTTGGAAAGGCGTATTCAAGGATAGTGCGGTGATCGGCCGTCACCAACATGGCGGCCGCCTCTCGTTCGCCTTCTCTGCCAATGCGAACTGCCGCCATAAATGCGGCGATGATCTGACGGCGCTCGGTGCTGGCGCGGAGATACGCTCCAGCGAAACCAGGGCATGCGACATCGAGATGCGCAACAAGATCGAGAACCCAACCTTTAAGAGGGGCAATTTCCATTTCGATGATACTCCAGGATTGTCATATCATCGGTCGGTCTCCGTGCTGGTTTCGAAGTCATATCAATAGCTTGATTGGACCGGAAAGTCACTTTCATTTTCCAGCAAACGCCGGTGCCCTGAAGCGTCGGCATGTCGCTGCCGGAATGTGGACATGATGACATTCCTCCTTTCCGCCGCCAATCTGATGCCCTACGCAGAGCGCAATCTCTGGGGGAATAATGGCAAAGCTTTCACAAGCGGAATTGGAACGGCATCTCTGGGGCGCGGCGGACATCCTGCGCGGGACCGTGGACGCCGGGGACTACAAGCAATATATTTTCGGGCTGCTGTTCTATAAGCGGCTCTGCGACGTATGGGACGAGGAATTCGAGGTGCTGCTCGCCGAAACCGGCGACCGGCAAGAAGCCGCCGATCCCGATGAGCACCGCTTCGATGTTCCCGCCGACCATCGTTGGGACGCGGTGCGCAAACATGCGACGCAGATCGGCCAGCGCCTGAACAATGCCCTGGCGGCAATCGAAGACGCCAACCTTCGGCTGCGCGGCGTGTTCGGCGATGTCGATTTTGCTAACCAAGACCGCTTTTCCGACGCCTTGCTGGAAAAGCTGCTTTCGCATTTCGAGAAGCACCGACTGCGCAACGCTGATGTGACCGCCGACATGTTGGGCGACGCCTATCTCTACCTCATCAAGATGTTCGCGGAAGGCGCGGGCAAGAAGGGCGGCGAGTTCTACACGCCCCGATCAATCGTCCGGCTCATGGTCGAGATCGTCGAGCCGCGTCCGGGTATGTCGATCTACGACCCCACCTGCGGCTCCGGCGGCATGTTGTTGGAGGCGGTGCAGTATCTCAAGGATCGCGGTGAGGATTCCCGAAGCCTTGCGCTGCATGGGCAGGAAAAGAATTTCGCCACCTGGGGCATCGCCGAGATCAACCTGTTCCTGCACAATGTCGATGACGCTTTCATTGCGAAGGGTGACACGATTCTGTCGCCCAAGCGGTATGACCGGGCTGCCCGCGAATTCGTAGAGGGCATTGGTGCCTATGACCGGGTGCTGGCCAATCCGCCCTTCTCGGAGAAGGTGTGGGGCCATGATGTCTGGCAGAATGGCGATCCGTTCGGCCGCGATGTCTATGGCTGCCCGCCCAAGGGGTATGGCGATCTGGCGTTCGTCCAGCATATGCTTGCCAGCCTTAAGGATGACGGGATGCTGGCCGTGGTCGTGCCGCATGGCGTCCTGTTCCGTGGCGGGGCCGAGGGGCGGATCAGGGAAGCGATGTTGACCGCCGACGTGATCGAGGCGGTTGTGGGGCTGGCCCCCAATCTGTTCTACGGAGCGGGCATTCCTGCTGCCGTGCTGGTCTGCCGCAAGATCAAGCCTACCGAGCGGCGCGGCAAGGTGCTGATCGTTAACGGCGACGCCACCTTCCAACCGGGCAAGGCGCAGAACTACCTGACCGATGATCACCTGCGCACGCTGGCCGAGGCAGTGCATGGCTTTGCCGACATCAAGAAGCTGGCCCGCGTTGTCCCGGTCGAGGAGATTGCCGCCAACGGCCACAACCTCAATATCAGCCGCTATGTCCAGACTGGCGCTGATGCCGAGGCGGTCGATGTCGCGGCGGAAGTCGCCAAGCTGCAAGACCTGATCGCCAAGCGCAACGAGGCAGAGGCCGTGATGTTCGGCCACCTGCGGAGGCTCGGCTATGTCGAGTGAGTGGCGCACGGTCGCACTGTCGGATGTTGCTGATCTCTCGATGGGTGAGACGCTCCTATCGAAGAACCTTACCGGCGATGGCATCCCCGTGTTCTCCGCCAACACGGACGAAGGCCCTTGGGGCTATACGAGCAATAATCGTCGTCGCTTGCACCGAGGGGACATCGTGATCGGGGCGAGAGGGTCGGTTGGGTATCCGCGTCGCCCGAACTTCGATGCGTTCACTTGCACGCAGACCACAATCGCTGTGGAACCCGATCATGCGGTCGTAGACAGCGAGTATCTTCACCACGCGCTATGCGCAGCGGACATTCTCGGCATCGCCTCCCAACAGGCCGTGCCCATGCTGACCATCGGCGCATTGTCTCCATTGGAGATCACCCTTCCCCCGCTCGACGAGCAGCGGCGGATCGCGGAGGTGCTGCGGTCGGTGGATGAAGCGATTGCGGTAACGCAGGCCACTTACGACGGCATAGTCACGACACAAGCAGCCGTCTTTGAAACCTTCCTTCAAAGCGGCAACCTTATCTCAGACGGTCAACTCATCGCCGGTTGGACAACGGGCAAGATCGACTGCGTGCGCCATCTTCCAGTTGGCTGGCGCGTCGTGAAATTGGTCGATGTCGCCCGTCTGGAAAGTGGCCACACGCCCGACCGAAAGAAGCCTGAATATTGGGATGGCGGTGATGTCGAGTGGATATCACTTCACGACACGCAGAATCTTGGGCGGTGTGAAATCAGCAAGACCGAGATGCGCATCACGCAGGCGGGCCTTGCGAACTCGTCGGCTCGGTTACTGCCAGCCGGAACGGTCTGCTTCTCGCGGACGGCCACTGTGGGCAAGTGCGTCATCATGCCCAAATCCATGGCGACCAGCCAAGACTTCGCGAACTTCATCTGCTCGCCAGCCTTGAACAACCGCTATCTGCTGCACCTCATGCGCTGGATGCAGCCGGTATGGAAAGCCTTGGCCAGTGGCAGCACGCACAAGACGATCTACATGCCGACCTTCAAGGCGTTGCAGATCATCCTCCCGCCGCGTGTCGAACAGGACCAGATCGCCGCGACCATGGATAGCTTCGTTAACATGGCCGAGAGCCATGCGGCGTCCTTGACCCATTTGCGATCATTAAAGGCAAATCTCATGTCGGACCTTCTTTCCGGTCGTGTGCGGGTGCCTGCATGAGCGAATACCGTCTTGCCGAAAAGCCCGCGCTAGATGCGCTGGTTGCCATGGGCTGGCAGGCGCTGTCGCCCGCCGACGCATTGGCGATGCGGCAGGAAGAGAACCGGGTCATCCTGAAACCCGTGCTGGTCGAGGCTTTGCGCGACCTAAACGGTATCGGCCTGAACGATGCCGAAGCCATTTATGCCGACCTTGCCACCCGCTCGGACAATGAGCAATGGCAGAAGGATTTGCGCGGAAACTATTCCCGGCGGCTGGAGGGAGCCAAACAAGATCAGGCCATTACCCTCATCGATTTCAAGCAGCCGGGCCGCAACCGCTACCATGTCGTGCGCCAGTTCCGCATTGCCGCCCAGCGGCCGCGCATCGCCGACATCGTGCTATTTGTGAACGGCATCCCGCTGGTCGTGATCGAAGCGAAATCGCCGCTCAAGACCACGGCCAAGGCCGAAGAAGCATTCGAGCAGATCAAGCAATATGAGCGCGATATTCCGCGCCTGTTCGCGTCCAATGCCTTTAACATCGTCACGGATGGCATTGCCACCCTCTATGGTGCGACCGGCGCGTCGTCGCAGTTCTACGCTCCATGGCCGGACGCATGGCCGCGCACCCCTGCTGACTTCCCTGATGATCTGAACAAAGACCTGTGGTGCTTGTGTGAGCCATCGCGCCTGCTAGACCTGCTGGCGCATTTCATCGTGTTCGAAACCGATCCGGAAACGGGCCGCAAGATCAAGAAGGTCTGCCGCTATCAACAGTTCCGCGCGGTTAACAAAGCGACGGATCGCGTCGCCGAAGGCGAGCACCGGAAGGGACTGATCTGGCATACCCAGGGATCGGGCAAGAGCCTGACAATGGTTTTCCTGGCGCTCAAACTGAAGACACACCTAACGCTGGAGGCGGCCAACCTCGCCAATCCCAACATCCTAGTGTTGACTGATCGCATCGATCTAGCCCGGCTTATTCATGAGCCCGCTGCACTGGGGTATTTCGGGTTTGGTGGGTCGGTTGCCGCGTGATCTGGGCGAGCGCCAGCGCCGGCGTTTTTCACCGCAGCAGGAGCAAAGGGCTTTTCGAGGTTGATGGACGAGGGCTCGGGCTTTCGGCGGCACTGCCGCACTGGCTATGTCGGTGCTGGCCGGAGACTGGTGGCGATTGCTTTGAACACGTCGGCCTCCGGGCAGGCTGACGCGAAGGCGAGACGGATACGCGAGGAGGTTTCGATGACGCGGGCAGCCACCTTGAGCAGCCGCAAGCGTAGCGTTGCGAACTCGGCCGTGGCCAGCGCGGTGGTCTTGGGGATCGCCTGCTGGACGCGCCACAACAGCCAGTAGGCGGCGGTGTGTAGGATGAGGCGCATTTGATTGGCATTGGCTGAGCGGCACGAGGTGCGATCGCTGGCGAGTTGAGCCTTGTGGCGCTTGATCAGGTTTTCGGCTTGGCCGCGCGCGCAGTAAAGCGTGTCGTAGATATGCTCGGCCGAGCCTTCGGTCAGCGAGGTGACGACGTAGCGGATATCCATGCCCAGCGTGCTGGCCTCGATCCGGGCGACGACGCGGCGCTGGCAGTTCCAGCTCTTTGCGCCGTAGTGCGTCTCGGCATAGTTGCGCAGGACCGGATACTGGGCCGTGGCCCGCTTGACCGCGCAGGCGTCTGCGATGGCAACGATGACCGGATCAGCACGTAGCGCGGCATTGGTCGGCAAGCCGAACACGTAATCGACGCGGTGGGCCTCGCAGAAGGCCATGACTTCGGGGCGGCCATAATGCCCGTCGCCGCGGAAGGTGATGTGCGTTTCTGGCCAGTACCGGCGGATATGACGCACCAGGCGCCGGATGTGGCCGGCAGCTTCGGCGCCTGACGGCGTCTTACCGGTGCGCAGCAGCATCGCGACCGGACGACCGGTCGCGGTGTCGTACACATGGATCGGCAGGAAGCAGCGCTCACCGTGATGCCCGTTCCAGAAGGACAACTGCTGATAGCCGTGCACGACATCGCAGGTGTCATCGATGTCCAGCGTCACCGCCACTGGTGGAGCCGGATAGCTGGCGCAGTAGACGCCGATCATCTCGGCCATCATCCTGGCCAGCTCACGCGTGGTCGGAGCATTCTCCCAGCGGCTCATCGTCGGTTGGCTGGCAAGCCCCGCGCCCGATCCCGGCAACTTGCCCAGCGCCAGGCGGAAGCCCGGATCGTCGCGCAGGGCGTCGAGATCATCGGCATCTTCATAGCCGCACGCGATCGCGAACACCCGGGCACGTAGGATGTCATCGAGGCGATGGATCACCCGCGTCGGGTCACGCGGATCGGCAATGCAACCCGCAAGCCGCCGGCAGAGCCCCATCGCGCGCTCGGCCTGCGCAAGCAGCAGAACGCCGCCGTCCGAGGTCAGTCGGCCACCGTCAAACGCGGCTGTGATCTTCTTCCCGCCGACCGCTGGGAATCGGAATGAAGTTGCGATATCGTCTTTCATGGCGGGTGTGGCCTGTGGCATTTTCTGCCCTGCAGCAGGGCCGGCGTAGACACCCAGTTCCTAATTCAGATCAGAGGCTTATGCCACTCCCGCCAACCCTTCAGGCCCCCGTCGGTGAATAAGACGGGCTAGACGATCAGATCAGCAAGACCTTCGTCGGCTGCGGCCTACCCAACCCAACACAATGCGGATCAGTGACGGCGCTGCGCGAGGCTGTGAACCGAGGCGGCAACGGTCAAATCCTGCTGTCCACAATCTTCAAGTTCGCGGGATCGAAGGAACCGATTCCCAACTCGGCCAACTGGATCGTGCTGGTGGACGAATGCCATCGCACCCAAGAAAAAGACCTCGGCGCCTATTTGCAGGCAACTTTGCCGGATGCCCATTTCTACGGTTTCACAGGCACGCCTGTTGATTTCCACTGAGAAGTGACCCGGGTAGGGCATAAATTTCCACTGAGAATTGACCCATGTTGAACTCGTCCCTGGCTTTGGCAAGCGAGGGTATATGGAGTGTTGGACATGGCGTTATTGAGCGTTATCCGGCGCTGGCATTTTCGCGATCATCTGCCGATCCGGGAGATAGCACGGCGCACCGGACTATCACGCAACACGATCCGCAAATATTTGCGGTCCGAGACGATCTATCCGCTTTTCAAGGTGCCTGATCGACCAAGCAAACTGGACCCATTTGCTGAGCATCTGGCGGCCTGGCTACGGCGCGATATGGGCCGATCGCGCAAGCAGAAGCGCACGATCAAGCAGTTTCACGCCGATCTGGTGAGCCTGGGTTATGAAGGATCCTACAACCGGGTTGCCGCTTTTGCTCGGGACTGGCGCGAAGATTATCGGCGCCAGCAACAGATTGGCGGGCGTGGGACATTCGTGCCCCTGTCGTTTGCGCCGGGGGAAGCTTTCCAGTTTGATTGGAGTGAGGACTGGGCAATCATTGCCGGGGTTCGGACCAAGCTGCAGGTCGCGCATTTCAAGCTCAGTTACAGCCGGGCATTCATCGTGCGCGCCTACCTGCTGCAAACCCATGAGATGCTGTTCGACGCCCATAATCACGCCTTCCGCGTGCTGGGCGGCGTGCCGCGCCGGGGTATCTATGACAATATGCGCACGGCCGTCGACAAGGTCGGGCGTGGCAAGGAACGCACCGTCAACGCACGCTTCCTGACGATGGTCAGCCATTATCTGTTTGAAGCCGAGTTCTGTAACCCGGCTGCGGGATGGGAAAAGGGGCAGGTCGAGAAGAATGTCCAGGATGCGCGGCACCGTCTGTGGCAACCCACGCCGCAGGCCGAGAGCCTTGATGAGTTGAACCTGTGGCTGGAGGAGCGCTGCAAGGCGTTATGGGAGGACATCCCTCACGGGATCGAACCCGGGTCGGTTGCCAATGCCTGGGCCGATGAATCTGAGTGTCTGATGGTTGCGGGCAGGCCCTTCGATGGTTTTGTGGAATATCGCAAACGGGACTGTCAGGATTTCCGTGTGCGGCCGGGCGGTTGATCATCAGGCCGCCATGGCTCTGATGAAACGTTCGCCGAAGATCACGGCAAATTGCGCCTTCGCCATGGTCCACTCACGTGGTGGCATCTTCCACTCTTTCTCCGACCGATTCAAGATCAGGTAGAGCAGCTTGGTGGCGGCCTCGTCGCTGGGGAAGTGTCCCCTGGCCCTGACAGCCCGCCTGAGCTTCGAGTTCAAAGCTTCGATGGCGTTCGTAGTGTAGATGATCCGGCGGACCTCGTCGGGGAACGCAAAAAACGGGATCACCTCGCCCCAGGCGCGCCGCCAGCTCTGGCCGATGGCGGGATAGCGCTGCCCCCAAGGGCCAGCCTCAAATGCTGTCAGCGCCTTTTCGGCGGCATCTGCGTCGGTGGCACGGTAAATCTCCTTGAGCGCGCTGGCGAGGTTCTTTCGGTCCTTCCAGGAGACGAAGTCCATCGAGTTGCGCAGCAGGTGAACGATGCAGGTCTGGACGATCGCATCGGGGAACACTGCGGTGATCGCATCGGGAAAGCCCTTCAGGCCGTCAACGACGGCCAGCAGGATGTCTTCAACGCCACGGTTGCGAAGCTCGTTCATCACCCGAAGCCAGAACTTGGCACCCTCATTCTGCTCGAGCCACAAGCCGAGCACCTCCTTTGCGCCGTCGGCGCGGACGCCCAGCGCAATGTGGATCGCCTTGTTGCGCACCATGCCCTCGTCGCGGATCTTGACCCGGATCGCGTCGAAGAAGACCAGCGGGTAAACCGGATCGAGCGGCCGCTGCTGCCAAGTGGCGACCTCATCGAGCACGGCGTCGGTCACCGTGCTAATCAAATCGGGTGAGACGTCGATGCCGTATAGATCGTGCAGGTGCCTGGTGATCTCGCGGGTGCTCATGCCGCGCGCGTACATCGACACGATCTTGTCGTCGAAGCCGGGAAAGCGGCGTTGATACTTGGCGATCAACTGCGGGTCGAAGCTCGACTGGCGATCGCGCGGCACGTCGATCGCCAACTTGCCGGTGTCGGTCATTACCGTCTTCCGACCGTAGCCGTTGCGCATGTTGCCGGCGCCGTCTTCGCCAGCGAGGTGGTGATCCATCTCCGCATTCAGGGCACGCTCTGTCAGCGCCTTCTTCAGCGAATCGAGCAGACCGCCCTGCTCGAAGGCGGCACTGGCAGCGCCGCCCGCCAAAAGCTGATCGAGAAGCTCATTCGGTATGGCAGGTTCTTTGCGTCGTGACATAGTGGGACTCCTTGTTGCCCATTATGCCCGGCCGCACACGGAAATCCTGACAGTCCCTCGCAAACGGGTATCGCCGACGTGCCTCATCCATTTTGAGCGCAATCGCTACAGCGTACCGGCCTCTTTCGCCAATCGCACTGTCAGCCTGCGCGTCTATCCTGATCGCTTCCAGGTCGTCGCCGAGGGGCAGCCAATCTGCGCACATCAGCGCATCATCAACCGCTCTCACGACGGTCCAGGTCATACGGTTTATGACTGGCGCCATTATCTGGCGGTCGTGCAGCGCAAGCCCGGCGCCCTGCGCAACGGTGCGCCCTTCCTTGAGCTACCCGATGCGTTCCAGCGTCTGCAGCGACATCTGTTGCGCAATCCCGGCGGCGACAGGGAAATGGTCGAAATACTGGCGCTGGTTCTTCATCATGATGAGCAACTGGTGCTGACGGCGGTCACCATGGCGCTGGAGGCTGGCGTTCCGACCAAGACCCATATCCTCAATCTGCTCTATAGGCTGGTCGACGGAAAACCGATCTCCACGCCACCGGTGACGGCGCCCCAGGCGCTCCAACTGGTCAGCGAGCCGGTGGCCAATGTCGAACGCTATGATGATCTGCGCAAGGAGAAGCGTCATGCGTCATGACCCTGCCAGCGGCGCCATCGTTGTCATGCTCCGCAGCCTCAAGATGCATGGCATGGCGCAGGCCGTCACCGATCTCATGGAACAGGGATCTCCAGCCTTCGAAGCCGCCATCCCGATCCTCTCCCAGTTGCTCAAAGCCGAGACAGCAGAACGGGAGGTTCGATCTGTGGCCTATCAGCTCAAGATCGCGCGCTTCCCTGTCTATCGCGATCTGGCCGGCTTCGACTTTACCAGTAGCGAGGTCAATGAAGCTCTGGTGCGTCAGTTGCATCGCTGCGACTTCATCGACATCGCCGACAATATCGTGCTGGTCGGCGGTCCTGGCACCGGCAAGAGCCATGTGGCAACGGCGCTGGGCATCCAGGCCATCGAACATCATCGAAAGCGCGTCCGCTTCTTCTCGACGGTCGAACTGGTCAATGCGCTCGAGCAGGAAAAAGCACAGGGCAAGGCCGGTCAGATCGCCAATCGCCTCCTGCACTCCGATCTCGTTATCCTGGATGAGCTTGGATATCTGCCGTTCAGTGCTTCAGGTGGCGCGCTGCTCTTCCACCTGCTGAGCAAACTCTACGAGCGCACCAGCGTCATCATCACCACAAACCTGAGCTTCAGCGAATGGGCCACCGTGTTCGGCGACGCCAAAATGACCACGGCGCTTCTCGATCGGCTTACCCATCACTGCCACATCCTGGAGACCGGCAACGATAGCTTCCGCTTCAAGAACAGCTCTGCCAAGCAGGCCAGAACCCAAAGGAGAAAACCACGGGTTGACCCAACCATGACACCCGAAACATAATCCGCAGACGGGTCACTTCTCGATGGAAAACCCGGGTCACTTCTCAGTGGAAATCAACAACATGGTCTCGGTCAGATCGAGATGCTGGAGCAGCATTGTTTCGAGGTCGTTCCAATGTTCGATCAAACCCTCGCGCAGGCCAGCATCAGGTTCGCCGAATTTTTCGATGTAGGCGGACATTTCGAAGATAACATGGATGTGAAGAGACTTGTGGCCCGACCAGTTGACCGTGATGCCACGGAAATCCGCCCATTGGGTGCAGGCCTTGAAGAAACGGCCAATGGCGCAGTCCGTGGATTTCTTTCCCGACGAGCGCAGCCAGCCAAGCTGCAACTCGAAGAATGCGACATCAGCATAGTCGAACTCGAACGTGTAAACTTGGTATTTGCCGATGCGGGTTCGCGACATCGGAGCGGGATATTGAGCTTTGCCATCCGCCCCATATTCGGCCTCAGCAATCGTCAGCGGATTGGCGAAATAGCAATTCTCCTCCAACATCATTCGTCCCTCAGCGATCTTTACGGTCGCCAGGTGGTTTCGTCCGGGCCGGTTCTGTCGGTCCGACACCGGGTAGTAAATGTCTCCGCTGATGAGATTCCGGGCCATTTCTCTAGCGAAACGGGTCATCGGCTTCTTGATGGCGCGGCGGAATTGTCCGTGAGCCTTCCTCCCCAGGGTGGTCTTTATGTTTTCGAGGTAGTGGTATTCGTGATAGTGGGTCATGATATTCCAGGTTTGAGCCTCGCATGGTGACGGTCATGCGAGGCTCTGCCTGGAACAATCGATGGATATAGCGCTACTATATGCCGACTGGCCGTGAACTCCGATGATGCCGTCACGCATCTACGTGACTATTTATTCATCCGTTCTACCACCGGTGTCGCGATATCGCCTAATTTAATCTTCGTGACTTCGCGGGATGTGTTTGACGCGCATCCCCCGTGAAGACGAGTTCTATAGATATTATATTATAACCGGGCTTCACGGGGGATTTAATCGGCGCGAGGCGACGGCGAGCGATGGCTTGGCCTGCGGCTGAGCAGGTCGAGCCAGAAGATCGCGGGCGTCTCGTCGGCGCGGGGACGGGAGCGCAGCGCCGTCCCCTGGAACTGCTCATCTCCATCCTGGAGATCGTTGCCGGGCGACCTGACCCCGCAGATGGAGACGATCGTAGCGAAGCCCCATCTGACCTGTCGATATCTCTGACGCAGGCATGAGGTCGTCCATTTGCGTCCCGCCAAGGTAACCACCAACGACACATCCCACGGCACATCTTTTCCGCCCCGTTTGGGTCGATTTCCTGCTATAATACGCCAGCGATTTGAGGGTTTTAGAGCCATACGAGACATAGGGGCGCCGATGGGACGAGTGCTGGGTTATGCGCGGGTGAGCACGGACGATGGCCAGGATGTCTCGACCCAGAAGAACCGCCTGGAAGAACTCGGCGCCGTCGTGGTCTTCAGCGATGTTGGAAACGGGTCATCGCTAACTGGCAGGGATCAACTTGAAGCCGTCTTGCGCCTGCTCGAACCTGGCGATGTCCTGATGACGCTGCATCCCGATAGGCTTGCCCGCGATACCGCTGACCTCCTGTCGATCGCCAAGCGGGTAGTCGGCAAGAAAGCCGTCCTGCGGATCGTCGATCCCAGCATCGAGATGAACGGTGAAGACCTGATGGCCGAGGTTATGCTCACGATTTTGGGGTTGGTGGGTTCTGTAGAGAAATATTTCGGGAAAGCTCGCCAGCGGCGTGGCATTGAAGCGGCCAAGGCGCGAGGAGTTTATAAAGGCCGACCCGCCACCATCGATCCCGCCCAAGTGCGGGAACTTCGCGACCAGGGCATGGGCGCCACCGCGATCGCCAAACGGCTCAAGATCGGGCGAGCCAGCGTCTACCGTGCCCTGGCAGCGTGATGAGAACGTTTGATTCACCGTCGCGCGATACCGTCGGCCCCATGTCGTTCAAGAAGCCCTTTCGCGCCGTCCCGATCACCCTCGGTGAACATTACCAGGCGAAGCGGATGCGTCGAGAACGCCTCGGCATCGTGAAACTCTTGGGAGGTGCAGTCGGGCTTGGCTTGATCGTAGCCCTCGCGCTCCATGCCTGGGATCGAACCTCTGTGATGCCATCGACACCGGCAACCACCAGGAACGATGATCCCCAGCCCATCGCGGGACCGGTTCCCAAGCAGACCATGGCTTATGACCGAGGCACTAGCGCGGCCGATCTCGATGCCCAGCAGCCAGCAGGCGGATCAGCGAGTCTTCCGGCCTCTCATCCCGTCGCATCAGCAGGTTCATCCTGGTCATACCCGAACTGCGGAGCCGCCAGGGCTGCCGGTGCCGCGCCGTTATATATCGGGCAGCCCGGCTACGGCCCCCATATGGACGGTGACGGCGATGGCATCGCCTGCGAACCATATCACGGCCGTTGACGCCGCGATCCCCGCTACCCGCTCCGCCCTCTCCCATCACCATGACCTCCACCGCGACGGCCGATCGTCTGGGGCGATGATATCTCGCATGATCATGCCGGACCGCGACCGGTTCGAATCCGGGCGCGTCCCTCGAACTAGGGCTACACCCAGGCGCTACAGCCTGATAGCGATGCTGCCATCGATAGGCGCGAATCACGCGAAATCGGGGCAGCTTCAACGCTTCCCTCCCTCTCCGCCAATCTTCCCGTAAGATTGTGAGATAAAACGATTTCTTCCTGATCCACGGCTGCCGAGCGTTCAACCGCTACACAACGGTGCTGCCCCGGCCATACTCCATTATACTGGAGAATCGCGTCGAATATCGGTTGCTACTCCTATCTGAAACCTCCCTAGAAATTCAGAGGGGCCGACGGGGCAGAGCATATCACTACACCATTGTTTTCTTTTATTTTTACCCTTGCAAACGGGTAGCCATCGAGGATCCGAACCTTGAAATTTTAGGCAAATAAGGAGACTTTTTCGTTGCAATGCGTTAAGAGAAAACTTAACTCCATGTCCGATATGGCGGATGGCAACGATGACGAGAAGCAACTCAAGGAGCTTGGTTGTGGTATGCTTGCCAACGACGCAGATGCGCGCGTTGTCATCCTTAAAGGCCCGAAGAAAGATTTCGACAGTCTAGAAATTAAGCACCAGGCTCGCTTCATAGGAATTATGAAGGGCTGGTGTAATGGACAAAAGCTTCTTCCCGCCATGTTTAATTACAACGAGGGAAGATCGAAACAAAAAAACTGCCTCATACAAGTATTCAAAGGTTTCAAACATCGATTTTATGGATTTCAGACAAAAATAAATAACACAAAGACTTTTGTCGTAGTAAAATCTGATTTGAACAAAAAACAAGACAAAGCCGACCCAATTATTTTGGCGAGAGCAATGGAGATATCGGATCAATTGCAAGCTGCTATTGATGCCGCTTCGGAAGGAAAATGAAATGAGCATCTGCCCCGATCAGGAACGGAACGCCGTCTTCGCTGAAGAAGCGTTCATCGTTGATGCGCAGATTTTTCTCCATACTCTTATGGAAGAAAAAGGGATCTCGCGCGCCGATTTGGCTAGAGCCATGGGAGTTTCGCGAGCACGAGTTTCTCAGGTGTTCAGCGACGAATGCAAGAATTTTACGATGCGCCTGTTTGCGCGAGCGATGTTCGCGTTGGATGAAGCCCCTCGGCTTGATTGCGATCACTTCGCAACGAAAGCCAAAACCAATTTGGCGCAGGAGCGCGAGGAGGCCATCCAGGCCGCAGCAAATGTCGTTCCGATTTGGTTTGACACTAACGACGACGAGACAGATTCCGAAATCTGCTTGAACGCGAACGACAACAGACTGGCCGGTTTGCGGCGGAAGGCTGCCTGATGGGCGACATTACAACTGAAGTTTCACAGGATGCGCCCAAGAGTGGTTTCTCTGGCGAAGAATATAATCATGTCGCTAGAAATTCCGAACTTGAAGCAATAAAACTCCTGTCCAATAAATTCAGCGTAGAGCCTGGTTTTATTGGCATGAGTGATCAACTTAAATTGAGCTATGGACGAAAGATCGTCGCATGCCAATTTATGGAAGATGATCACGCTGCTGTGGCAATTTTTCGGTATCATGTGGAAGGAAAACATCTTCGAAAAAAGATGTTTAGCTTGGTTGCAGAATATGGCGTATCCTATAGCGTCCCCATTGACGGAACCGAAGCCGCAGCCGTTGGCTTTTGCAAGAATGTCGGAAAATTTGCAGCCTATCCGTATTTTCGCGCCTTGGCTGCTCACATCTTTGCGGAAGCGGGTCTGAATCTGCCCCCTCTTCCGGCTATTGCCTCGACAGCACATATCCAAAGAAAAACCAAGGAACCGGAAAATTGATTGGAGCACTCATGAGGCCGGGAGCCAACCGGTCCGAACGATCAGGACGCTGTTGCAATTAGGCAATGGCCTTCTGAGGCAAATTTATGAGCAATAAGAAACAGGTTCCGGCGCAGACCGTCCATCGCAATTCTATCGACGGTCGTTTCGTGACGAAGACTTATGCTGATCGCCATCCGCGCACTACCGAGCGTGAGCGTATCAAGCATCCGGATTGATATCCGAGGCATTCAAAATGGCAACGAGTCTGACGTGAATTTTTTACGCGTCAGACTCGCGGCGCGCAGATGAACTCGGTGGAAAAGCCTTAGCTCCTAGTAGCACGATTGCCCCACCCGCGTTGCCAATGTTGGATTCGGCTCATCGCGATCGATGCAAAATTCTGGCATTTTTTCAATTGCCGAAGCGAGAACATCGATGGGCCAATCCCCATACTGTTCGCCAATCGATCTAGGCGCATGCCCCTGAAGCGCGTCCCGAATTTCGGGATCCATTCCTGCTCGTCGCGCCAACGTCTTGAATAGGTGTCTCCACGCATGGTTTGGCTGGATACGCGGATCATCAACTCCAATATCTCTAACCCACTTCGCGAGCCGCTCTCCGACCTTCTTGTGATGCGGATTGGCTGCATTCCCCCTTCTCCCGAAAGAACGATTATAGAATACCGGCGCATCCCCATAGCCACGCGCCATTTCCACCACACCTTGGCCTATCAGATCGGCGTGCAACGGCACCAATCGCGCTGATCCTGACTTTGTCGATCCCGCCTCTGGCGTGATGTGAATAAGCCACACACCCTCGCGTTGTATGAAGTCACACCCTCGAAGCTGCGCTATTTCGCCCACGCGCGCCCCTGTATAAGCACATAAGAACGGAACCCAACGTCGTGCGCGCCGATGGGCTTCAGAGACATTCCCATGATCTCCGCCGAGTGCTGCCCGTAGGATCGTTTTTGCCTCAACGTCCGTGAATCCTCGCTCACGCAAACGTGCGGGCTTCGCTACCCGCACAGAAATGCCGGTCACCGGGTTCGCCGATATCTTACGGTTTTCCGTTGCCCATCCGAACACAACCTTGAGGCCCGCTAAATAGACCTCCCGCACGCTGCGACCGGAGATACCGGATCGAAGTAGCTCCTCCTTCCAACGGACGATATCATCCGCCGACACCTTCGCCGCATCGTCATGGCCGACCCATCTCTTGAAATGAGCGAATACAGGCTTCCAGCGCTTGATCGTCGAAGCAGCGGGTTTCCGTTCGAGCAGATAGCCGTTGATGATCGCCTCGAATGGCACCTTTGTGGGCGCTGGCGCTGGATCGATCCGGCGAGCCTGAGAGATCATTACCGGCTTCGACGGTGACGCAGCATCTTCGTCAAGCCGCCCCTCACGCGCAGCCTCGATCCGAGACTGAAACCTGACGATCACCGAAGCGGCCCGACGATTAGCCTCTGATCGAGACACCCGTCCCAATCGTCGAGTGAGATTGGATTTTCCGATGATCGACTGAAGCGTTTTCGGGACGGTCATGCGGACCTCGAAACCACCATCTGTGGTCGCCCGGAGATATGTCATCGATCTCATTCTGTAGCACCGTTGTGTAGCGGTTGAACGCTCGGCAGCCGTGGATCAGGAAGAAATCGTTTTATCTCACAATCTTACGGGAAGATTGGCGGAGAGGGAGGGATTCGAACCCTCGGTACCCTCACGGGCACGCCGCATTTCGAGTGCGGTGCATTCGACCACTCTGCCACCTCTCCGCAGAAGACCGGAAGCATTGAACCGCAAGGAAAAATGCCGCCCCGATCGGGTCGAGGGGCGCCCATTAGCGAATGATTCCATCCTTGCCAAGCACCCTTTTCGGTATTTTTCTTGTCTCCCTGCGCGGGCACCCTAAATTGGTCATATGAAAGTCACGATTCAGAATATCGGTACCGGCATCACCGCCCCGCCGGTCGTCCATGCCCGCTTCAGCATCGGCGATGTCCTCAAGCATCGCAGCTTCGGCTTTCGCGGCGTGGTGTTCGACATCGACCCGGTCTTCGCCAACAGCGAGGAATGGTATGAATCGATCCCCGAACATGCCCGTCCCGACAAGCAGCAGCCCTTCTACCACCTGCTCGCCGAAAATGGCGAGAACAGCTATGTCGCCTATGTCAGCCAGCAGAATCTGGTGGCCGACGACAGCGAGGAGCCGGTCGATCACCCGGCGATCACCGGCCTGTTCGGCGATTATGCGGATGGCAAATATCAGCTGCGCCCGCGCCATCGGCACTGAGCCGCACTGGCGGGCGGCGCTGGGCCTTGCCCTGCTGCTCGTCGCGACCGGGCCGTTGCAGGCTGCCCCGCTGCCGACGCAGCCCCCGGCGCCGGACAAGGTCGCGGTTCCCAACGCCGACCCGACCTTCCCCTTCTCCAACGAGATCGCCGCCTTTGCGAAAGCGGAAGCGGCCGGCCCGCCGGTCGCCGACGCCACGCTGTTCCTGGGCAGTTCCAGCATCCGCCTGTGGGACATCAAGGGCAGCTTCACCGATATCGGCACGGTCAATCGCGGCTTTGGCGGCGCGACCACGCCCGACGTGCTGCATTATTACAAACGGCTGCTGCCCAAGGCCAAACCGCGCTCGATCATCGTCTATGTCGGCGAGAATGACCTCGCCGCCGGCGCCACCCCGGACAAGGTCGCGCGCGACGTGCTGACCCTGCTGCGCCAGCTTCGCGCCGACTATCCCAGGGCGCATATCGCCTATCTCTCGCTCAAGCCCAGCCCGATCCGCTGGACGCTCTGGCCCCAGATGGCGGCGGTCAACATGACCGTTTCGGCACGCAGCAAGGCGATGAAATTCGATTATCTCGATGTTGGCCGCCCGTTGCTCGCTACCGACGGCCTGCCCGATGCGTCGCTGTTCCGTGCCGATGGTTTGCACATGAATCCGCGCGGTTACGAGCGCTGGACCAGGCTGGTCGACGCCTATCTGGACCATGCCGTGCTGGCGGATGCGGCCACCGGCCGCGATTCCTGACCGTCCTGCCGGCCAGTTTAAGATTGATCCAAGCGCCAGCAACATTATTACCAGCCGCTTGATCGATCGACTGGCGAAGGGAAAAGAGCAGTGACAACCGATTCGGCCAAGGCCGTGCCGATGGCGGAGCTGACGCTACGCGGCGTCATATTGGGCGCGCTCATCACCCTGCTGTTCACCGCCGCGAACGTCTATCTGGGCCTCAAGATCGGCCTGACCTTCGCCACCTCGATTCCCGCCGCCGTCATTTCCATGGCGGTGCTGCGGCTGTTCGCGACCGGCACGATCCTGGAAAACAACATCGTCCAGACCATCGCGTCGGCCGCCGGCACGCTGTCGGCGATCATCTTCGTGCTGCCGGGCCTGGTCATCATCGGCTGGTGGCAGGGCTTCCCCTATTGGCTGTCGGCCTGCACCATCGCGCTGGGCGGCATATTGGGCGTCATGTATTCGGTGCCGCTGCGCCGGGCGCTCGTTACCGGGTCGGATCTTCCCTATCCCGAGGGTGTCGCCGCCGCCGAAGTGCTCAAGGTCGGCGCCGGTTCGCGCGAGGGCCTGGAAGAGAATAAGCGCGGCCTGGCTGCCATCGTCATGAGTTCGATCGCCGCCGCCGGCTTCTCGATCATCGCCAAGACCAAGATCCTGGCCGAGGAAGCCGCCACCTTCTTCAAGCTCGGCGCGGGTGCCAGCTCGGTCTCGACCAGCTTCTCGATGGCGCTGATCGGCGTCGGCCATCTCGTCGGCATCTCTGTCGGCGCCGCCATGTTCGTCGGCCTGCTGATCAGCTGGGTCGGCATCGTCCCCTATCTCACCAGCCCGCTGCCCGCCGGCGCGGACCTGGCCGACCTGGTCGGCACCACCTTCCGCATGAAGGCCCGCTTCATCGGCGCCGGCACGATCGGCATCGCCGCGATCTGGACCCTGCTCAAGATCCTCGGCCCGATCATCAGCGGCATCCGCTCCGCCCTCAACGCCGCCAAGGTCCGCAAGTCGGGCGACGCCGGCACGCTGGACATCACCGAGCGCGACCTGCCGATCGGCATCGTCTTCGGCACCATCCTCGCCTCGCTTGTGCCGATCGCGGTGCTGCTGTGGATCTTTGCCCAGGGCGGGCCGATCGCCGCCAATCCGGTGCCGATCATCGGCCTGACGCTGGCCTATATCCTGGTCGCCGGCATCGTCATCGCCTCGGTCTGCGGCTATATGGCGGGCCTTATCGGCGCGTCGAACAGCCCGATCTCGGGCGTCGGCATCCTCGCCGTGCTGGGTGCCTCGCTGATCCTCGCCGCCATCTATGGTTCGGGCCACCCCGAACAGAGCCAGGCGCTGATCGCCTATGCCCTGTTCACCACCGCGATCGTGTTCGGCGTCGCCACCATTTCCAACGATAACCTCCAGGACCTCAAGACCGGCCAGCTGGTCGGCGCGACGCCGTGGAAGCAGCAGATCGCGCTGGTGCTGGGCGTGCTGTTCGGCGCGCTGGTAATCCCGCCGGTCCTCGACCTGCTGAACAGCGCCTTCGGCTTTGCCGGCGCGCCCGGTGCCAAGGCGACCGCCCTGCCCGCGCCGCAGGCCGCGCTCATTTCCGCGCTCGCCAAGGGTGTGCTGGGCGGTGATCTCGACTGGGGCCTGATCGGCTTCGGCGCCGGCATCGGCGTGGTCGTGGTCGCGCTGGACGAGCTGCTCGGCAAGACCGGCAAGATGCGCCTGCCCCCGCTCGCGGTCGGCATGGGCATTTATCTGCCGATGGCGCTGACTCTGCTGATCCCGGTCGGTGCGGTCATCGGCCATTTCTACAATCGCTGGTCGCTGCGCCAGGCGAACCCGGAATTTGCCGAGCGCATGGGCGTGCTGATGGCGACCGGCTTCATCGTCGGCGAAAGCCTGTTCGGCGTCGCCTTTGCCGGCATCGTCGCCTCGACCGACAGCGACGCGCCGCTGGCGCTGGTGGCGGAGAGCCACTGGACGGTGCCGCTGTCGGTGCTGGTCTTCGCCGGTGTGATCGCGGCCCTTTATGCGCGCCTGCGCCATTGGGCGACCGCGCCACTGTAATTGATTGTAACAAATGCCTGTTTCATCGAACTGTCATGAAATTGGCATCACCCTGTAAGGAAAAGCCCGCACTGGCCCCCTCAACCGGATGGGGCCAGTGACGGATCGCTGATCTCCCACCGATAACAGGGAGATCCCATCATGAATCGTCTTGTCCGTGGCGTCAGCCGCGCTGCCATTGTCGTTGCCTTAGCCACCCCGGTTGCGGCCTTCGCCGGCACCATCAGCGGCACCGTGTCCGACGGCACCGGCACCCGTGCGCTGCAATCGACCCAACTGCGCATCGTCGAAAACGGCCGTATCGCCGAAGCCGGCCGTGACGGTTCTTACCGCTTCCCCGACGTCGCGCCGGGCACCTACACGATCGAGGCCCGCTACACCGGTGCCGATCCGGTGCGCACCACCGTCGTCGTGCCCGCCACCGGTGACGTCGATGCCGACATTCGCATCGGTTCGAACGTCGACGCATCGATCATCGTCGTCGGCCAGGTCGCCAACCAGGCATCGGCCCTGTCGCGCCAGCGCGCGGCCGATGGCGTCGAAAGCGTGCTGACCCGCGACGCGATCGGCCAATTCCCCGACCAGAATGTCGCCGAATCGCTGCGCCGCCTGCCCGGCGTCAACATCATGAACGACCAGGGCGAAGGCCGCTTCGTCTCGGTCCGCGGCCTCGACCCGGAACTCAACGCCGCATCGGTCAACGGCGCCCGCCTGCCCGCCCCGGAAAGCGACGTTCGCTCGGTCGCGCTGGACGTCGTGCCTTCGGAACTGATCGAATCGATCGAAGTGAAGAAGTCGCTGACCCCGGACATGGACGCCGACACGATCGGCGCCTCGATCGAAATCAACACCACCAGCGCCTTCGACCGCAAGAAGGATCTCTATTCGGTCAAGCTGGAAGGCAGCTATAACGACTATGCCGACGCCGTGACGCCCAAGGGCAGCGTCGACTTCGCCACCCGCCTCAGCGACAATTTCGGCATCTCGGGCGGCTTCAGCTATTATAAGCGCAAGTTCGAGACCGACAATATCGAGGCTGCGGACTGGACCACCAGCGACGACGGCATCGCCTATGCCGAAACCCTGGAATATCGCGACTATGACGTTCAGCGTAAGCGCATTGGCGGCACGCTGAACCTGGACTGGAAGCCGTCCGACACCACCAAGCTTTATGCCCGCGGCATCTATAACCAGTTTGAAGACCATGAATATCGTCGCCGCCTGACCTTCGTCCTGGATGAGCAGCCCGCTTCGGGCGATGCCGACAGCGCCAACTTCACCGACGAGGATGGCCGCATCGAAGTGCGCCGCGACCTCAAGGATCGTTTCGAGCGTCAGCGCATCAAGTCACTGGTACTGGGCGGCACCACCGAAACCGGCCCGTGGAAGCTGACCTATTCGGGCAGCTGGTCGGAATCGACCGAGAAGGAAAAGGGATCGATCGACCCGATCCGCTGGCGCGCCCGGTTCGACGGCGATGGCGTCGATGTCGGCTTCAACTATTCCGATCCGCGCGTGCCGACCTTCAACGTCACCAGCGGCGCCGACCTGTTCAACGACCCGTCGGAATATGGGTTCAACCGCGTCGAGCAGACTGCCCTGTCGGACTCGCGCGACCGCGAATATGCGCTGAAGGGCGATGTATCGCGCGCCTTCGCCACCGACGGCGGCACCTTCACCGTGCAGGCTGGCATGAAGGCCCGCTGGCGCAAGAAGAGCTATAATTTCAACATGAACTATTATGGCGATGCCGACCTGGATCTGGCCGATGTGCTGGGCGCTCAGACCTATCGCCTGTCGGACCTCGGACCGCTGCCAGGCAAGGGCCAGGCGACCGATTATTTCTACAACAATATCGGTGAGTTCGAACTCGACCCGATCACCAGCGCCTATGAATCGGCAGCGCAGGATTACAGCGCGAAGGAAGATATCCTCGCCACCTACCTGCTCGGCCGTTGGGACAGCGAGAAGGTCCGCATCATCGGCGGCGTGCGCATGGAGCAGACCCGCAACGTGCTGCGTGGCAATGTCACCGAATATGAACTGGATGACGAAGGCGAAGCCACTGGCGTGATCTCGACACCCAATGTCTTCACCAAACATTATACCGACTGGCTACCCAGCCTGACCGCCCGGTTCGAGCCGAGCCAGGGCGTGGTGTTGCGCGCTGCTGCCTATAAGAGCCTGGTTCGTCCCAAGCTGTCGCAGCTTGCGCCGCGCTTCATCCTCGACGAGGATTATGCCGCCGAGTTCGGCAATCCGAACCTGAAGCCCTATCGCGCCTGGAACTTCGATGCCTCGGCCGAATGGTATTTCTCGAACAATGGCGCACTGAGCGCGGGCCTCTTCTACAAGTCGATCAAGGACTATAGCGCGCAGGTCCGCGACTTTGACGACGGCGTCTATAATGGCGTCGCCTATAGCGAGGCATCCTATTATGTGAATGGCGACACCGCCAAGGTGAAGGGCGTCGAACTCTCGTTCAGCCAGGTTCTGAACTTCCTGCCGGCGCCGCTCGACGGCTTCCTGGTGAACCTCAACTACACCTTCACCGACGCCGACGGAAAGATCACCAGCTACGACGGGGACGACAACGCCTATACCCGCAAGATCGGCCTGCCCAATGCTTCGCGCCACACCTTCAATGCGGTGCTGGGCTATGAGAAGGGCCCGATCTCGCTGCGCGCCGCCGGCACCTATCGCAGCAAATATCTGGACGAGATCGGCGATGGTCCGGATACCGACCGCATTGTCGACAACCACTTCCAGCTCGATCTGAGCGCGAAGTACAAGATCCTGCCCGGCGTCCGCCTGTTCGCCGACTGGGTCAACGTCAACAACGCCAAATATTTCGCCTATCAGAACTTCGAGGGCAGCAAGCGCCTGCTGCAATATGAGGAATATAACTGGACTGCGAAGTTCGGCATCTCCGCCAGCTTCTGATCCCGTTCGATTTCCCCCGCTTGCCGGTCGCGCCCTTGCGCGGCCGGCAAGTCCCGTTTTCCCGGAAAGGACGCCCATGTCCCGACTGTTCCTGACCATGCTGCTGATGGCGAGCGCCGCGCCGCTCTCCGCCCAGATCGCCGCCAGCCCGCCCGTGCCCCGCTCCGCCGGCACACCCTATGCGGCACGCACCCTGCCCGACCGGATCATGCTGACGCCCGCCGCCGATCCGTCGCGCGGCATGGCCGTCGCCTGGCGCACCGACGCCGCCCAGACCGCAAGCGAAGCGCAGATCGCGATTTCGGTCGACGGCCCGACGCTGGAGGAGAAGGCAAGCACCGTGACCGGCCCCATCGGCACGGCCAAGGACAGCGCCAATGGCCCGGCGCTCTACCACCAGATCCGATTCGACAATCTGACGCCCGATACGGTCTATGCCTATCGGCTCAAGGGCAGCGCAGGCTGGAGCGAATGGCTGCAATTCCGCACCGCGGCGGCTGAAGCCAGGCCTTTCCGCTTCCTCTATCTGGGCGACATCCAGAACGGCATCCTCACCTATGCCAGCCGCGTCATCCGCCAGGCCTTCCATGCCAATGGCGGGATCGAACTGGTCGCCCATGCCGGCGATCTCGCCGCCCAGCGCGACGACCTCGACCATGACGACGAATGGGGCGAGTTCAACCAGGCCGGCAGCTATAACTGGTCGATCGTCCCGCAACTGCCCGCGACCGGCAATCATGAATATGTCGATGTGGTGAAACCCGACGGCAGCGAAAGCCGCACGCTCGGCCCCTATTTCCCGCTGCAATTCGCGCTGCCAGACAATGGCGTGCCAGGCCTGAAGACCACCTATTAT
Organism: Sphingobium sp. WTD-1; assembly: GCF_030128825.1. NCBI lineage: Bacteria > Pseudomonadati > Pseudomonadota > Alphaproteobacteria > Sphingomonadales > Sphingobiaceae > Sphingobium > Sphingobium sp. WTD-1. The sequence goes on from NZ_CP119127.1 coordinate 53,602, forward strand.
GTCGATTATCAGGGGGTGCGCTTCATCGTGCTGGACGGCACGTCGGCGATCGACCTTGGCACCATGGCGCAGCAGACGACGTGGCTCGACGCCACCCTGGCGTCCAGCAAGGCGACATGGAATGTCGTGCTGTTCCACCAGCCCGTCTTCACCTGCGCCCGGCCCCAGGACACGTCGGAGGTGAAGGCCGCATGGAAGCCGGTGTTCGACAAGCGCAAGGTAGATCTGGTGCTGCAGGGCCATGACCATTGCTACAGCCGCCTGACCTCCGAAGCCGGGCGCGAGGCATCGGCGCAGGCGCGGGCCAATGGTGCGATCCAGGGGCCGGTCTATCTCGTCTCCGTCACCGGCTCGAAAATGTACGGCCTCAACGATCGCGCTCGCACCCAGCCGGACAAGACCGCCGAAGCGACCGAACTCTATCAGGTCGTGGACGTGGATGGCGATCGGCTCAAGTTCCGCACCTATACCGCGTCGGGCAAGCTCTATGACGGCTTCGATCTGGAGAAGCGGGCGGATGGCAATCATCTGACCGATACGACCGAACCCACCATCGCGGTGCGTACCTGCACGGGCAATATCGGCCCCGACGGCGGCAAGTGCGTCGCGCGCGGCAAGTGAGGAAGACCAAGATGAAGCCTTTCGCCCTCCCCCTCGTCAGCTTCCTCGCACTGGCCGCCTGCGCCACTGCCGAGAAGGAAGTCCCCGTTGCCGTCCGCATCGCCAACGCCACGCCGGCGGTCAACGTCACCGCACGCGGCGAGACCACCCCGGTCGGCACGCCCAATGCCGACGCGGCGGATGATCCGGCGATCTGGCGCAATGCCGCCAACCCGGCCGCCAGCCTGATCGTCGGCACCGACAAGAAGGCCGGCCTCTATGTCTATGGCCTGGACGGCAAGACCCGCGATTTCCTGGACGCCGGCCGGGTCAACAATGTCGACCTGCGCGATGGCGTGGCGGTGAACGGCCAGACCGGCATCCTGGTCGTGGCGTCGGACCGCAATGATGTCGCCAATGCCAAGCTGGCGCTGTTCCGCCTCGATAGCGTGACAGCGAAGTTGACGGCCCTCGGCAAGGTCGATGCCGGTAGGGGTGAGGCCTATGGCATCTGCCTGTACAAGGCACCGGAGGCGACCTACGCCTTCATCGTGCTGAAGGACGGGACCATCCACCAGGTCGCGCTCGATGCATCCGGCGCCACGCCGACCGGCAGGATTGTCCGCAGCATGAAGCTGGGCACCCAGTCGGAAGGCTGCGCCGTGGATGACCGCACCGGCATCCTTTATGTCGCGGAGGAAGATGTCGGCCTGTGGCGCTTCGACGCGCGCGCGGCCGGCTCCGCCACCCCAACCAAGATCGCGGCCGCCGACGGCAAGAATCTGGTCATGGATGCCGAAGGCGTCGCCATCGCCGCGATCGGCGAGAAGGACGGCTATGTCCTCGTCTCCAGCCAGGGTGACAATGCCTATGTCGCCTACCGCCTGTCCAACGACAGCTATGTCGGTCGCTTCCGCGTCGTCGATGGCGCGATTGGCGGGTCGGAGGAAACCGACGGCATCGAACTGATGCTGGGCGATTTCGGCCCGGCCTATCCCGGCGGGCTGTTCATCGCGCAGGATGGCCATAACGCGGCGGCCGCGCAGAATTTCAAGCTGGTCGCCTGGGATGACATCGCCAGGGCATTGGGTCTGCCCCAATAAGTTGCCTTGACCCCCTCCCTTCCAGGGAGGGGTTAGGGGTGGGTAGCCTCCGAAGGAGGCTCGCTTCGCTCGCCACCCACCCCCCGGCCCCTCCCTGGAAGGGAGGGGAGGCAAGCCTTATTTCTTCGCCGCGAACCAGGCCGCGGTCGGCGCCTTCAGGCGGCTGCGCGTCTCGATCCGGGTCTTGATCGCGGCGATCGAACGGTCGACCACCTTGCGCGATTCCGGCGTCAGATACTGGGTCGCATAGGCGTCCAGCTTGGTCACCATCGCCGGGTCGGCCGATCCGCCGCCAAGGCGGGCCAGCGCCTGGCTGCGCGCCGACACGTCGATCAGCGCCTCATATTGCGCCTTGTGCGCCAGCACATAGTCGACCGCCAGCATCGGATGGGCGACGCCCACCTGGCCGATGATCGCCGCGCTGGTGGTCTTGCCCGGCTCGTCGGTCAAAGCGAGGTCCAGCGCCTGGCTGCCCAGCTTCTCGTCCTTCGCCTTGCCGAGCAGCGCGTAGAGCGTGCTCTTTTCGAGGTCGCTCTGCGCGCCCTTGGCCATCACGCGGAGCTTGTCCCAGGCCGCCTGATCGGCATTCTGGGCGATGATGCCCAGCCACACATTGCGCAGGGGCCCGTCGAGCGCGGCCGGGTTGGTCGCCAGCGCGGCGAAGCGGCGGTTGGCCTCGGCCACCACGCCCTTGTCGCCCATGCTGCCCAGCGTCGCAACCAGGCTGGTGCGCAGCACCGGCACCTGCGGCCCTTCGCCGGCCCTGGCATCATAGCCGATGGCGGTCAGCGCCGGGGTCAGCTTGGCCGAGGCATAGGCCGCGACCTTCGTCTGGGCAGCGGCATCGCCCTCCAGCATGTCATAGCTGCTCTTCAAATAGCCGGGCACTTCGGCCAGCACGGCCGGGCTGCCATTGACCGGCACCGCGTCGACCAGGTCGAGCGCCAGGCCGATCGGCTGGTATCCGCCCAGCGCCAGCTGGAAATTGTCCGCCATCAGGCCGGTCTGGTCCATGCTGGACAACTGGCTGAAGCCCTTGGCCAGCGCCTGGATATTGGCGGCGGGATAGAGCGAGCGATAATAGCCGGTCTGGCCCGCATTGATGACATACGCGCCGCACCCCGGCAGCGTGATCTGGCCATTGCCCTGCAGGATCAGGCGCTGCGCCTCGCCGCCCTGCACCTGCGCCTTCACCGGTACATTCCACTTGAGCGGGGTCTTGTCCTTGGCGTCGCGGCTGAACTCGCCCTGGCTCAGCGTCAGGATGGTGTTGCCGCCCTGGCATTGGGCGCTCTCCACCTTGACCAGCGGGATGCCCGGCTGGCTGGTGAAATCATGCGCGATGCTGACCAGGCCCTTGGCGCCCGCGCCCTCGACCGCCTTCCACAGATCGTCGGTGACGGTGTTTCCGTAGGCATGGCTCTTCATGTAGGACTGGATGCCCGCCTTCCACGCATCCTCGCCGGCATAGCCTTCGAGCATGGTGATGACGGCTTCGCCCTTCTGATAGGTGATGGCATCGAACGCCTGATTCACCTGATCGACGGTGGTGATCTTCTGCACGACCGGGTGGGTGGTCTTGAGCGCGTCGAGGCTCATCGCCCGCTCGCGGCCATCGACGCGCGACAGCAGGGCTTCCCATTCCGGGTTCAGCTTGTCGGTGACCTTCGTCGCCATCCAGCTGGCAAAGCCCTCGTTCAGCCAGAGATCGTCCCACCAGGCCATGGTGACGAGATCGCCGAACCACTGGTGCGCCATTTCATGCGCGGCCACTTCATAGATGGCGCGCTTGGTCTCTTCCGAGGTGAAGCGCGGATCGACCAGCAGGGTGCGTTCGAAGGTGAAGATCGCGCCCCAATTCTCCATCGCGCTGAAGAACTGGCTCTGGCCCGGACCCGCAACATTGTCGAGCTTGGGCAGCGGGAAGGGCACGCCGAAATAATCGTTATAATAAGGCAGGATCGCCGCCGACGCGTCGAGCGCCAGCTGCGCCTTGCCGGTATTGCCCCGGCCGGTGATGACGCCGACTTCGGTGTTGCCCGCCATCTTGGTCGCGCGGTCCAGCTCGCCCAGGCCAAAGAAGAGCAGATAGGAGGACATTTTGGGGCTGGTGCCGAAGGTCACCAGCTTCTTGCCGCCGCCGATGTCCTTGGTCGCCTTGACCGGCATGTTGCCGACCGCCAGCTGGTCCGCCGGCACCACGGCGGAAAGATCGAACGTCGCCTTGTAGCTCGGCTCGTCAAAGCTCGGCACGAAACGGCGGGCGTCGGGCGCCTCGAACTGGGTGAAGAGCGCGCGCTTCGCCGCGCCTTCATTGTCGGTATAGTCGAGCGCGAAGAGGCCGTTCGCCTGCTGGTTGATGATGCCGGCATAGACCATGGTCAGCTTGTAGCTGCCCGGCTGAACCGGCTTGCCGAAGTCGAGGCTGACGGTCTGGGCATCGGCATCCACCTTGGCCGTGCCGGTGATCGCCTTGCCCTTGGCCGGGGTCAGGGTGACGCTGGAGACGGTCAGGTCGGCGACGTTCAGCACCAGCGCCGGCATGGCGGTGGCGACAGTGACGTCGATCGTCACCTTGCCGGTGAATTTGAGGTTCGCTGCATCGGGCGTCACTTCGATCGCATAATGGCTGGGCGCAGCACCACGGGGCAGCTGGGTGGTGACGCCGGCGGCGGGGCCGGCAGGCGCGGTCTGGGCCAGCGCGGGCGCGGCGATCGCCAGCGGCGCGGCCGCCATCAGGAACGGCAGGATTTTCGACAAGGGCATGGGGGAAGGCACTCCGATACGGCTTGGATGGCGCAATGAGACATAGTCACGCGCAACATGCAAACCGGATCGGCCCTTTCCCGCGGAGGGTCAAGTGAACTATCCGCAAGAGAATGTCGTTGGTCGAAGCCTGTTGCGCGTTCGTCCAACAAGGGCAGCGTGGCTATCGGACGAGAAGCCTTCCGTCCCGCTGGGCGATGAGCGAGCGATCGCCGTTATCGCGCACGTGCCGCAATGCCGCCTTCCGGCAAGCCGGATTGCTATTAATTTGGCGCTCAAGCCAGCGCCGCCAGATGGGATCAGTCAAGGCGATGGCATAGGCTTCGTCTATGCCACATGCTTCGCTCAGGCGAATTTCCTTGATCAGCAGATGCCAGCGCGAACCGTCGGACGGGTCCAGTTCCGCCCGACGATTACGATAAAAAGCCATGAGGCTCGCGGCATCCTCCATGATCGGCGCAGCCTATGAATCAGATATTCAGCCGCGGCCGCGATAGCCCGGCACGTCCTGCGGCGGCAGCCACAGGCCGGCGGGCGGTTCGCCCGACTGCCAGAAGACGTCGATCGGGATGCCGCCGCGCGGATACCAATAGCCGCCGATGCGCAGCCAGATCGGCTGCATTTCGGTGAACAGCCGCTCGCCGATGCCGACGGTGCAATCCTCGTGGAAGCCGGCATGGTTGCGGAAGCTGCCCAGGAACAGCTTGAGTGCCTTGGATTCGACGATCGTCGCGCCAGGCGCATAGTCGATCACCAGATGGGCGAAATCGGGCTGGCCGGTCACCGGGCAGAGCGAGGTGAATTCCGGCGCCGTGAAGCGCACCAGATAGGGCTTGCCCGGACGGGGATTGGGGACATAGTCGAGGACGGCGTCCTCGGGCCGCTGCGGCAGGGTGCTGGCGCGGCCGAGATGGAGCGGGGTATCGGTCATGAGGGCGCATGTAGTCGATTGCACGCAATTTGTCATCGGTCCGGCGCGCAAGGCCATCCGTTCATCTGGCGTTCAGCAAAATTTCTGCCTTGGCAGGGCCATGGGGTCTATGCGTCTGTTCCTTTCCGCCCTGCCGCTGCTGGCAGTCACGCCCGCGCTGGCACAGCAAGCCACCGGCAGCGATCCGGTCGTCAATCTGCAGCGCGCCGCGCCACCGCCGCCGGCCGATGATCCGCGCCGTCAGGGTCCGGAACTCGACGTGTTCCGGGGCACGGCAACGCCGACCCCGACGCCCACTCCGTCGCTGCCGCCGATCGTCGCGCCCACGGTGACGCCGGCGCCGACCCAGCGCGCGCCCACGCCTGCCCCCGCATCGCAGCGCCCGGCCCCCACGCCAGCGCCGACGCGCACCGAAACACCGCGCACGACGCCCACGCCCGCCCCCACCGAACGCCCGGCCGCGCGCGACACCATGCCGGCGCAGCCCAGCCCGGCGCCCGTTGTGGCGGAACCGGACAATGCCGCCAACGCGGTGGAAACGCCGCCGCCGGCCGCCCTGCCCGCGCCCGAGCCGGTCACGGCCGACAACAGTGTCACCACTGCCGAACCCGCGCCGGAAGCCGAAGCGCAGGGACTGAGTTGGCCCTGGATCGCCGCGGCCATCGCCGCGCTGGCGGTGATCGCCGGCTTCCTGCTGATGCGGCGCCGTCGTGCGGCGGAGGACGTCGACGCCGTGCCCGCGAGCGCGCCACCCCCGGCAGCGCCCCAACCCGCCCCGGCCCCCGTCGCGCCGCCGGCTCCGGCACCTGCTCCCGCGCCCATTCCGGCGCCCACGCCAGCCCCTGCCCCCGAACCCGTGGCATCGGCGCCGGCCAGCGACGCCGGAGACCGCCCCTGGATCGAACTGGGTCTCGACATCAGCCTCGCCCGCTCCTCGCTGATCGGCGTGACCATCGGCTATACGCTGCAGCTCCATAATCGCGGCGATCGCCCGGCCCGCGACATCATGGTGCGCGGCATATTGGGCAATGCGGGCGCGCAGCAGGATGCGTTGCTGCGCCATTTCTTCGGTGGCGAAACCGGCATGCCGCTGCATTCGATCGTCGCGATCGCGCCGGGCGAAACCGTGCGCATGACCAACGAACTGCGCCTGGCCCAGGACGAGATCGTGCCGGTGACGATGGGCGAACGATCGCTGCTGGTGCCGATCGCCGCCTTCGACGCCCATTATCGCTGGGGCGAGGACGAGGAAGCGCCCGAAGGCACCGGCCGCACCGGCCGCGCCTTCATCGTCGGCCAGGAACAGGATCCGCCCGCCGAGCGCCTGTCGCCCTTCCGCCTCGACCAGGGGCCGCGCCAATATCGCCGGCCGGCCGCCCGCGCCGCCGCCGAAGTGCCACCGGCCTGAGCATTTCCCTTTCCTGTCCGGCCAGGCGCTCCTAAAGTGCCTGCCGGACAAGGCAAAAGGGGCCGCATGGACATTCTCGTTTCCACCGACTGGCTGGCCGGCGAAATCGGCAAGCCCGATCTCGTCATTCTCGACGCCAGCCTGTTTCTGCCCGGCACGCCGCGCGACCCGCGCGCCGAGTTCGACGCGGCCCATATCCCCGGCGCTGCCTTCATGGACCTACCGAGCCTCAGCGATCCTGCCGATCCGGTGCCGGGCCAGTTGCCGCCCGACGCGCTGATGACGCAGCGCATGCAGGCGCTGGGCGTCAATGCCGACAGCCGCATCGTCGTCTATGACAATAGCCCAACCCACAGCGCCGCGCGCGGCTGGTGGATGATGCGCGTCTATGGCCTCGGTGCATCCGCAGCGATCCTCGACGGCGGCCTGCCCAAATGGGTTGCCGAAGGCCGCCCGGTCGAAAGCGGCGCGCCCGCCATCGCACCCGGCACCGCCGTCGCCCGGCTCGACCGGGCGCAGGTGCGTAGCAAGGCGGACATCCTCGCCAATCTCGACAGCGGTACGGCGCAACTGCTCGACGCGCGCGGCGCGGGGCGCTTCAGCGGCGCCGAGGCCGAACCGCGACCCGGCATGGCGTCGGGCCATATTCCCGGCAGCCGCAACATCCCCTCCTCCGCCTTCTTTGCCGCCGACAACAGCCTGAAGCAGGGCGAGGAACTGCGCCGGCTGCTGCTGGACGCCGGCACCGATCTCGACCGGCCGATCATCACCACCTGCGGCAGCGGCGTGACTGCGGCGATCATCCTTGCGGCGCTCGAAACGCTCGGGAAGCGCGACGTTGCCCTCTATGACGGCAGCTGGTCGGAATGGGGGTTCGATCCCGCCACGCCCAAGGCGACCGGGCCGGCCGCATGAGCGAGGACAGCAGAAGGCCGCTGACCAGGCTGGCGCAGGCTGGCCGCCGCGCCGACTGGACCGGCATGCCGGGGCAACCCGGCGCGATCGTCAGTCCGGGCGTGTGGCGCGCCTCGACCATCCTCTATGACGATGTCGCCCATCTGCGGAAGGCGGCCGGCAGCAGCACCCATGAACGGCTGTTCTATGGGCGCAAGGGCACGCCGACCAGCTGGAGCCTGGCCGACGCGCTGACCGAAATGGAGCCGGGCGCGGAGGGCACGATGCTCTTCCCCTCGGGCGTGGCGGCGATCGCCTGCGCGCTGATGGCGGTGCTGCGGCCGGGCGACCAGTTGCTGATGGTCGACAGCGCCTATGACCCGACCCGCAATTTCTGCGAACAGGTGCTGAAACCCCTCGGTGTCGAGACGCTCTATTATGACCCGACCATCGGTGCCGGCATCGCCGACCTGTTGACCGATCGCACCCGCGCCATCTTCCTGGAATGCCCCGGCAGCCTGACCTTCGAGGTGCAGGACGTGCCGGCGATCAGCGCCATCGCGCGCGATCGCGGCATCACCACCCTGCTCGACAATACCTGGGCAACGCCGCTTTTCTTCCCGGCGCTGGCCCATGGCGTCGATATTTCGATCCTCGCCTGCACCAAATATATTGTCGGCCATAGCGACGTGATGATGGGGTCGGTCACGGCCACCCCGGCGCTGTTTCCCAAGGTCCGCCAGTCCGCCTATCTGTTCGGCCAGATGACCAGCCCCGACGATGCCTGGCTCGCCAGCCGTGGCCTGCGCACGCTGGGCGTCCGCCTGGCCCAGCATCAGGCGAGCGCGCTGGAGATCGCGCAGTGGCTGAAGGACCAGCCCGACGTCGCCCGCGTGCTGCACCCCGCTTTGCCCGATTGCCCCGGCCATGAATTGTGGGCGCGCGATTTCAGCGGCTCGACCGGCCTGTTCAGCTTCGTGCTGCAGGGCGGCGACGAGGCGGCCCGCGCCGCGTTGATCGACGGGCTCGCCCATTTCGGCATCGGCTATAGCTGGGGCGGGTTCGAGAGCCTGGCCCTGCCGGTCGATCCGGCCCGCTATCGCACGGCGACCCAATGGCAGGCGGAAGGGCCGGTCATCCGGCTGCAGATCGGGCTGGAAGATCCCGCTGACCTGATCGCCGATCTCGACGCCGGTCTCTCCCGCTTCCGGGCTGCCCGCGGATGACGCAACTGTCCGCATGGCTGGCCCGACTGCCGGGCAATGCGGACATCACACAGCCGCTGATCGCGGTCGGCATCGCGCTGCTACTCTATGCCATCGCCCATAGCGCGGCGCGCCTGCTGGCGCCACGGGTGAAGGACAGGCTGCCCGCGCTCAGCGAACTGGTCTCTACCCATGTTCGCCCGATGCTGCGCCACGCCATCAGCGTACCGCTGTTCGCGACGGCGCTGGCGCTGTGGCCGGCGGACAGCATCGCCCATCTGATCCTGGGCGCAGCGCTCGCCTTTGCCGTCGCCCTGTTCGCGCTGCATCTGCTGCAGGCGCTCAGCTTCCCGCGCTGGGCGATCACCCCGCTCGCCCTGCTGCTGTTCGTCATGGTGATATCGGGCAGCAGCGGCGGCATCGCGCCGGTGGGGTCAATGCTCGACGATGTCGCGCTGACGCTGGGCAAGCGGCGGATCAGCCTGCTCGACATCCTGTCGGTCGCGGCGACATTGGTCGCGCTGCTTGCCGGCATACGCCTTGCCAACCGGCTGATCCGGCGCAGCATCCAGAAGGCGCCCGATCTCGACCCGACCCAGAAATTGCTGGGCCAGAAGCTGGCCGGCATCGCCGTGGTCATCGCCGCCTTCTTCATCGGCATCGACATATTGGGGATCGACCTTACCGCCTTCACCGTCTTTTCCGGCGCGCTGGGTCTGGCGGTCGGCTTCGGCCTGCAGAAGACGGTCGGCAATCTGATCGCCGGAATCATCCTGCTGATGGACCGGTCGATCAAGCCGGGCGACGTGATCGCCGTCGGCGACAGTTTCGGCTGGGTCAGCAAGATCGGCGTGCGCGCCGTGTCAATCATCACCCGCGACGGCAAGAAGCACCTTATCCCCAACGAAATCCTGATGACGCAGGAGGTGGAGAACTGGTCCTATTCGGACCGCAATATCCGCGTCCGCATCCCGGTGGGGATCAGCAACGACAGCGACATCGCGCTGGCCCAGCAACTGATGCTGGACGCCGCGAAGGAAAGCCCGCGCGCGCTCAAGCATCCCGAGCCCAAAGTGTGGCTGACGGCGCTGGGCCAATATCGGCTGGAGCATGAGATTCGTGTCTGGATCAGCGATCCGGAAAATGGCGTGGGCGGCGTGACGTCGGACGTGCTGATGCGGGTGTTGGACAAGTTCAAGGCGCACGGCATCATCATGCCCTATCCGCGCCAGGTCATCGAACTACGGCAACCGCAGCAGAGACATGATTCAGCAATGAACGACCCTGGCGAGCCGGACCGTTCACAATTCTGAGCGGCTGCAAATCGCCACGAAATCCTATATATCAAGCTTTATGAGATAGATGCGCCAGTCAACCGGCGAACACCGCCGCGCACCTTGTTGCGCCGTAGCAACAATAAAAGACGTAAAAGACATGAAACAGCAATAATATCTTGTGCGCCGCAGCGCGCGCAGGCATGGCCAGAAGCGTTGAGGCAAGCTGGCCCACTTCCTTTGAGGGAAGCATAGAGGCAGGCGCCTGGACGCAGGCGGGACGATCGCAGAACCATCAAGGGGATTATCATGCGTAAGTCCATTCTCGGCCTCTCGGCCTTCGCTCTTGTTGCGCTGTCGGCACCCGCCATGGCCCAGGATGAGCCCGCTCCCGCGGTGACCGTCACCGGCAATGCCGCCGTCGTCACCGACTATCGCTTCCGCGGCATTTCGCAGACCAACAAGAAGTTCGCGCTGCAGGGCGGCATCACCGTCACTCATGAATCGGGCTTCTATGTCTCGACCTGGGGCAGCTCGATCGACGAATATGTCGCCAACGGCTCGGACCAGGAACTCGACCTGATCGGCGGCTATTCGACCACGGTCGGCGGTGCGACGATCGACGTCGGCGTCCTCTATTATTACTATCCGGGCAATGCCGGTGCGAACACCGACTTCGTCGAGCCCTATGCCTCGATCAAGGGCACGTTCGGCCCCGCCACCGCCAAGCTGACCGCCAACTACGCCCCCAAGGCGAAGGCGCTGACCGTCGGCAATGGCAAGGAAGACAATCTCTACCTCGCCGGCGACGTCTCGGCCTCGATCCCCAACACCCCGCTGAGCGTGTCGGCGCATCTGGGCCACAGCTTCGGCCCGAGCTACCTGACCATTGGCAAGGAATATACCGACTGGAATATCGGCGCGACCTACACCTGGGGTCACCTGACCTTCGGCGTATCCTATGTCGATACCGACAAGTCGCTCTATTCGTCGGCAGGCCACAATATCAGCAAGGCCGGCGTGGTCGGTTCGCTCACCGCCTCCTTCTGATCCGCCTTCCCTTCGGGGATGAACAGGGCCGCGCTCTCCAAAGGGGATCGCGGCCCTTTTCTATATGCGGTGTTTACGGGTCGCCTTGGCCCGTGTCGCTGCCTATAAGGCGCCGATGCCTCCGATCGCTCTTCTGCTGCTCTTCGTCGCCACGATCGCGCTGATGGAGGGCTTTGCCTATGTGATGCATCGCTGGGTGATGCACGGGCCGGGATGGTTCCTCCATGCCAGCCACCACCGCCCCCGCACGGGCTTCTTCGAGGCCAATGACCTTTATTTCGTGATCTTTGCCATGCCCTCCATCCTGCTGCTGCTGGGCGGGGTGCAATGGGGCTGGGGCAACTGGGCAACCGCCGTTGGCGCCGGCGTCGCCGCCTATGGCGCCATCTATCTCGGCTTCCACGACATCATCGTCCACCAGCGGGTACGCCACCGCTATGTCGCCCGCTCGCGCTACATGAAGCGGATCGTCCAGGCGCATCGGCTGCACCATGCGGTCGAGACCAAGGACGGCACGGTCAGCTTCGGCTTCCTGATCGCGCCCCACCCCGCGGACCTGAAACGCGAACTGGGGCGGCGCGGCCGGGCCGGCGTGCGCGCGGCAAAAACTAGCGCTTAGGCGGCAGATCGGGCGGATTGCGCCCCATCCCGACGACTTTTGCCAGCGATATGCGCTGCCTGATCGCGATTCGAGCGGACCGGCCCACGGCATTTCAATCCGTTAGGCGGACAGGATCGGAAGTTTATGCGTGTGACCCATGGCAGAGTTCCGCCCACCACAAAAAATCTCTGTAAATAGAATAGGTTGACAATAGGACGGCGCCGGCTGAAACTTTACACCGGGCGCACCGCTGTAGGACAGCGCTTTTACCGGACGCGGCAGGTCTCGAACGGCTGTGAGGGATCAGTCGCTGTAACAGGCCTGGCTTCCATAGGCCTCACTGTAGGGCCGGTCAAAGCACCGGATCAGGGCATCCACAATGTTGAGATTGGGCGGCCATGGATCGCCGGGATCGGGAGCAGGAACATCGACAGCCTGCCCCTTATCATCAAAAAGCCATTGATGGGTGTGGGGGAGTGGCGTTCCGGCCAGTCGATTCCTGGCCTCAACAAGTGCCGCACGATCCCGATTCAGGAAAGCGATCGTCGCATCCAGATAGGCATTCCAGCCATGACCATCCATCTTATGCTTCGCTTTGGGCAGAAGCAGAACAGCGTCTGCATAGTCACCTGCATAGGCCCTCATCTGCGCTTCATGCATCCAGGATATGGTCTGCAATTCAAGGGAATGGGCCTGACGATAGTCTCTGATGAGATTAGCGGCTTCGCGATAGCATTCCCGTTTTGCCAACGACCGCCACCCGCCATCGCCTTGATCAAAAGCCGTTTCGTCCAAAGACAACATCGAGGCCCGATCAGCGTCGCATGCTGCCCCCCCAGCAGCGGGCGCAATCAGCAGGGACAAGGCAATCCACGCACTTGGCATCGCGCCAGCCTATCCCATGAACGCTCATACGCAAGGTGGACGTTACCCGGCCGAGCCGTTTTGAAACCGATCGCCAGCGACGGCGCGCGCGCCTATCCCCGCAGCGCGCAGGGGACGATGCTGGACGGATCGGGGCGGGCGGTGCTGCGGCGGAAGCGGGCCATATAGCCGCCGGCGGTCGGCTTGGCGATCATCTCCTCCAGCCGGAAGCCCATCGCCGCCAGTTCGCAGGTGAGCAGGCGCCGGGGCGTGCCATGCTGGTCGGTCGGGCGATCGGCATCGACCACGATCAGTTCGCCATCGGCCTTGAGCGCCGGGCTGAGATGCCACAGGAACGCATAGGGTTCGGCGATCTCATGATACATATGGACCATGAAGATGCGGTCGAAGCTGTTTTCGGGCAGCTTGGGATCTTCCGGCGCGCCCAGCTTCACGCTGACATTGGTCCAATCCTCGCGGGTGATGCGACGGCTGAGCGCATCGATCACCTCGGGCAATATATCCTCGGCCAGCACCCGCCCCTTGGCGCCGACGCGCTTGGCCAGACGCACGGTATAATAGCCCTCGCCCGCACCGATATCGGCAATGGTCATGCCCGGCCGGATGCCGGCCCGGTCCATGATATCCTCCGCCTCATTGACCCGGTCGCGCGCTTCCTCGCTCGACCAGCGGGTCGACACGATCGGCGCCACCGGCCGGTCGGCGCGGGGGAAGGACGCGGCGCCGGCCGCGCGTTCCGACTGGTTGCCGCCCGACCACTGGCCGCAGGCAGCCAGCAGGAGCGACGCCCCCAATGCGGCCACCTGCCGGTGGATCATTAATCCACATCCTCCACATCGACCTTCTCGCCCGTGACCTTCTGCGACAGGGCAGCGGCCATGAACGGATCGAGCGCGCCATCGAGCACATCGTCCGGGGCGGTCGAGGTGACGCCGGTGCGCAAATCCTTCACCAGCTGATAGGGCTGGAGCACATAGGAACGGATCTGGTGACCCCAGCCGATCTCGGTCTTGGCGGCATAGTCGGTCGATGCAGCTTCCTCGCGCTTGCGCAGTTCGGCCTCGTACAGACGCGCCTTGAGCATATTCATCGCGGTGGCGCGGTTCTTGTGCTGCGATCGGTCATTCTGCGACGCCACGATGATGCCCGAGGGGACGTGGGTGATGCGGACCGCGGAGTCGGTGGTGTTGACGTGCTGGCCGCCCGCACCCGAGGCGCGATAGGTGTCGATCTTGAGGTCGGATTCCTTGACCTCGATATCGATATTGTCGTCGATCACCGGGTAGACCCAGACCGACGAGAAGCTGGTGTGGCGGCGCGCAGCGCTGTCATAGGGACTGATGCGGACCAGGCGGTGGACGCCGCTTTCGGTCTTGGCATAGCCATAGGCATTCTCGCCCTTGATGAGGAAGGTGGCCGACTTGATGCCGGCGGTTTCGCCCGCCTGATAATCGACCAGTTCCACCTTATAGCCGCGCCGTTCGGCCCAGCGGCGATACATGCGCGACAGGATTTCGGCCCAGTCCTGGCTTTCGGTGCCGCCGGCGCCGGCGTGGATTTCCAGATAGGTGTCGCTGGCATCGGCTTCGCCCGCCAGCAACGCCTTGATCTTGTCCTCGTCGGCGCGCTCGGCCAGCGCCTTCAGCGCGGCGATGGCTTCGGAGACCATATCCTCATCGCCTTCGGCCTCGGCCATTTCGATGAGTTCGGCATTGTCGGTCTTTTCAGCCTCGATCGCGCGGGTGGCGCCGATCGCGCTGTCAAGACGGGTGCGCTCGCGCATCACCTCCTGCGCCAGCTTGGCATTGTCCCACAGGGTCGGATCCTCGACGCGGGCATTCAGCTCGTCCAGCCGGCGCAGCGCACGGTCCCAGTCGAGGAAGCGGCGCAGCAGGTCCAGCGCGGCGTCGATACGGTCGATATATTGCTGCGCTTCGGCGCGCATGGGAGGTCTCCAGAATCTCGTGGCGTCTCAACGCATCAAGCGACCGCCCCTATCCCAGACCGGCAGGCTTGGAAAGATTCAATCCTCCCCTGGAAGGGGAGGTGGCAGCCCGCAGGGCTGACGGAGGGGTAGGTCGCCCCGTGCCTTGGCGGTGATGTGAAGCACAACAGCCTCCACATCCCTCAACACGTCCGTTGCCGGGATACGCAGAACCCGGATACCCTCGCCGACCAACCAAGCATCGCGTTCAGCATCGCGAACCGGTGCGTCACCACGCCCATGCACTTCCCCATCGACCTCGACCGCGAGGCGATGACGGGGACAAAAGAAATCCAGCACATAGCTGCCAGCAGGATGCTGTCGCCGAAAACGCAACCCGGCGGGACGCTTGCGCAGTTCCTGCCACAGCAGCACTTCGGGCAGGGTCATCGACTGGCGCAGGCGACGGGCGCGATGTTGCGTGCCTTTGGGACCATGGAGCATGACTGCAGCCTACCCCTCCGTCTGGCCTCCGGCCAGCCACCTCCCCTTTCAGGGGAGGAATTACGTTGCGGGCGCTGGTGCGGCAACGGTCCGAAATCTGCCGGACATAATGGCATCTTAACCCGATGGCGCAGACCGCCCCGCGCGAGGGCGGCGCATCAAGGGGGAAAACCTTTTCCATGAAAGGCGATCCCATGAACCCGATCACCCCCATGCCGGCGACGCACAGCCCGGCCACCCTCTATATCCTGCTCGACGCCGTGCGTTGCTGGGCAGCGGCGCGACGCCGGCATCGGCCGGCGATGGCCCAGTTGCACCTGCGGCTGCGGCGCTATGGCTGCGAACAACTATCCCCCGCGCTCGACAGCCTGTTGCGGCTGGGCGAGCAGGTGACCGGCCATGGACTGCGCACCGGCCGGGGACCGCGCTTGAGCGAAGACGAGAATTTGCTGATCGACCTCTTGCAGGCGCGCTGGACCGGCCCCGTTCCCTATGCCTGCAGCGACGCGATTGCCTGTGCCTTCTGCTATGCGGTGCGATCGACCCAGATCTTGCTGGCGCAGGCGCTGGAGGGCCGGCGCGGCACCGCCAGCCTGTCGATCCGCGACGCCAATCCGCGCCACTGCTGAGGGAAAGGGGGCGGGCGCCGACGCGCCCGCCCCTCAATAGATGCCGCCCTGATCCTGCAGGAAGTCGGCGTCGTTGCGCTGGCGGGTGCGGACCGCGTCGGCCTTGGCCGCGACCTTGGCCTGGGCCTCCGCCTCTTCCTTGCGGATGGTGCGGCGCGGTTCGGATTCGGGCTTGAACGCTTCCCAGATGACGGCGGGTTTGGGTTCGTCGGTCGGCCAGGCGCCATAGACGCGCTTGCCCGAGCGGCGGTCGATCGCGACCATGCGGATGCCGGCCGGGGCGATGAACGGCGTCTTGGGCATGGTCTCCAGGATCGGGGCCATCGCCTCCTTCCAGATCGGCGCGGCGATGCGGCCACCCTGTGCCCAGCCACCCAGGCTGCGGGGCTGGTCATAGCCGATATAGACGCCGGCGACGAGGTCGGGCGAACCGCCGACGAACCAGACATTGGTCGGGCCGTTGGTAGTGCCGGTCTTGCCGAACAGCGGGCGCTTGAGATCCGCCAGCACCGTTGCGGTGCCGCGCTGGATCACGCCTTCGGTGATGTGGACGACCTGATAGGCGGTCATCGGGTTCATCACCTGGCGCCCCTCGAAACCGAAGCGCGGCATCGGCTTGCCGTCCCAATTGGCCATGTTGCAATTGTCGCAGGGATGCCAGCGTTCCGGCCAGATCACCTTGCCGCGCCGATCCTGCACATAGTCCATCAGCTTGGGGGCGAATTGGCGGCCCTGATTGGCGAGCGTGGCATAGGCGTTGACCATGCGCTCCACCGTCGTCTCACCCGCGCCGAGCGCGAAGGAGAGATAGGGCTGATAATCGCCGATGCCCATATTCTTGATGGTGCGCACGACCCGGTCCATGCCGGTCTGGCTGGCGGCGCGCACGGTCATCAGGTTGCGCGACTGCTCGACGCCCCAGCGCATCGTCTGCGGACCGGCGCTGCCGCCCGAGAAGTTGCGGAAGCATTTCTGGCCAAGGCCGGCGCCCTGATAGACGCACAAGGGACCGTCGACGATGATCGAGGCCGGGGTCATGCCATTGTCGAGCGCGGCGGCATAGACGAAGGGCTTGATCGTCGAGCCGGGCTGACGCTGGGCCTGGGTCGCGCGGTTGTAGGAGGAAAGGCGATAGTCGAAACCACCCTGCATCGCGCGGATGCGGCCCGAATGCACTTCCTCCACCACCATGCCGCCCGACACTTCGGGAATGTTGCGCAGCGCCCAGCTGGCGCCGTCGCGGGCGACGATGATCAGGTCGCCCGGCTTCATCGCCGCAATGGCGGGGCCGCCGGTGCGGCGATAGGGCAACTGCGCCAGGCTGGCGGGCAGCGTGCCGGTGGTGCCGTCGGCAAAGCCGATCTGTGCGCCGCTGCGGTCGCGGCTGATGACGGCGGCGACGCGCCAGCCGGCATAATCGACGCTGATGAAGCTGGCGGCGAGTTCGCGTTCCCAGCCCTTGTCGGGGTCGATATGGCCGACCGGACCGGACCAGCCGCGGCCGGCGCCGAAGCGCAGCAGGCCGTTGCGCAGCGCGGTCTGGGTATGGTCCTGCGCCACCGGGTCATAGGGGCTGCGCACCCACAGGCCGCCGGCATAGACGCTGTTGGGGCCATCCTCCGCCTTTTCGCCGAACTGCTGGATCAGGCGACGGCGCACCTCCTCCATATAATAGCCGCCGGCATTGGCGTCGAAGCTGGAGCCATGGGCGGCAACGGTGCCGAGCGGCTGGGCGGCGGCGGCATCGCGCTGGGCCGCGGTGATCCAGCCATTTTTGAGCATCTCGCCCAAGGCCCAGTTGCGGCGGTCGAGCGCACGGGCATGGCCGGTGGTGCTTTCCGGGCGATAATTGGCCGGCCCCTTGGGCAGGATCGCCAGATAGGCCATTTCGGGCAGTTGGAGATCGGCAACGTCCTTGTCGAAATAGGCGCGCGCCGCCGCCTGTACGCCATAGGCGTTGCGGCCGAGGAAAATCTGGTTGAGATAGAGTTCGAGTATCTGCTGCTTGGTCAGGACATTTTCCATGCGCCAGGCCAGGATCATCTCCTTCACCTTGCGCGTGGGCGAATATTCGTCGCCGATCAGCAGATTCTTCGCCACCTGCTGGGTGATGGTGGAGCCGCCACGGGCGCGCTGGCCCGAGCCGAGCTTGCTGGCATAGTCGAACACCGCGCCGGCGAAACCGGGAATATCGACGCCATGATGTTCGAAGAAGGTCTTGTCCTCCGCCGCCAGATAGGCGTGGATCAGCTGCTGGGGATAATCGCTATATTGCAGCTGGACGCGGCGTTCGCGGGCATAGCTGTGGACCGGCTGGCCGTTGATGTCGCGCACCATGGTCGGCAGCGGCGGCTCATATTCCAGCAGCGTCGCCGCATCGGGCAGGCCGCGCGCGAAGATCAGCCAGAACAGGAAGATGGCGAGCAGGAAACCGCCCAGCAGGATCGCGGCCCAGCGGAACAGGCGGCGCTGCCACAAGGGCTTCAACCGGTCGGCAATGCCCCCGGCGCCACGGCGCAGGCGATAGGCGAAGGACGATGCGGGCGGATTGGAACGGGCCTCTTCCATGGTGGAAGAGGCTCTAGAGCCTGATCGCCTGAGATGGAAGCGCTTTGCGTTTCCATCGATGGCGTGAATCAGGCTCTACATCCTGACTCCCGGCCAAAAGTCCTTCAATACCAGCACCGATGCGCGGATAGGCGCGTCAGCCGCCCGACCGGCCGCTGCCCATGGCGAGCTTGCGCGCGAAATGGACATCGATGGCGCGGGCGACGCCGCGCGCGATCGCCTGCTGCCCCTCACGCGAGGAGAGGAAAATGGCATCATCGGCATTGCTGATATAGCCGGTCTCGAACAGCACCGAAGGCGTGTCCGGAGCCTTCAGCACCATCAGCGAGGCGAAGCGGTGATAGGCGCTGCGGAACGGCACATAGGGCGCCGCTTCCCGTTGCAGTAGCCGCGCGAAATTGGCCGAAATGTTCATCGATTCCCGCTGCGTCAGATCGATGAGGATCGAGGAGACGTCGCCCGACTGGTTGCCGAGGTTGACGCCGTTGAGCACATCGGCCTTGTTCTCGCGCGCGGCAAGCCGCGCCGCCTCCCGGTCCGATGCGGTTTCCGAGAGGGTATAGACGGTCGCGCCATGGGCATCGGCATTGTCCGCCGAATCGGCATGGACCGAGATGAAGAGATCGGCACCCAGCTTGCGAGCGATGCCATAGCGTTCCTGCAGCACGAGGAAGCGGTCATCGTCGCGGGTCAACGCCACGCGCACCCGGCCGGACTTGACCAGCTGGTCACGGATCGCCTGCGCGATCGCCAGCGTCACATCCTTTTCGCGCTTGCCATTATCCTTGTTGATGGCGCCCGGATCATGACCGCCATGCCCCGCATCGATCACCACCAGCGGGCGCGATCCGTCGCGCACGCCCTCGATCGCGGGCAGATCGACGCCGCGCGCGACCGGCGGGATCGGCACGGTGATCGAATGAATGCGCTTTTGCGGCCGGGCGCTCATATTGGCCGGCGCGTCGAAGCGCAGCCGCCCCTGCCCCACGGCGGTGCGGAACCGGCCGTCGGTCACGTTCTGGAGCGAGAAACTGAGCGACTTGCCGTCGGCCGCGATCTGCGGATCGCCGAGCGTCGCCGGCGTCGTCAGGTCGAGCACGATGCGCGCCATCGTGTCGTTGAGCTGGCCCTGGCGAATGCCGCTGACCACGGCATTGGAACCGGCATAGCCGCTGGCGCCGGCCTGCGCGCCGGAAACGTCGAGCGCGATGCGGCGTGGCCCGTCGAGCAGGAAGGCGGACGCGCCGTCCACCCGATCGTCGAACCGAACGGTGACGCGGTCGCCCTGCACGTCCACAGCCGCGATGCCGCCGGCATCGCCGGGGGTCGCGGCCAGCATCGTCGTTGCCAGCGCAATTATGTTGAGCATGCGCCGCTTGTGCAACGCGCGCCCATCGGCCGTCCAGCCCATTTTCATGACGTCTATCCGTCCAGCGTCCCCACGCTGAATTTCGGATTAAGCATTGCCCGTTGTGACGGGGTAAAATGAGACGGTTAATATGTGTTTCAGCATGAATCCCTGAGCCGCCGATCAACGGTCATCATAAAGACATAATCTTTTCAGGGACCGTTGCTCCCCGCGCCCATGACTGCTACCCCTTCATATTCCGGGAGGACCGACCATATTATTGCGGTCCTTTGCGGGATCTTGATTATATGCATCGGCGCGCGCCTGTCGCTCGAGCCGATGCGCAACAGGTTGACGCTGCATGAGGCATGACTTTCCTTCCACGCTGGCCCCGATACCGGGTGCTGTGGCGTGGATGGTCCGGCCCGGCGCACTGTCCGGCCCTGCCGACGCAGCAGACACGCAATTTTTCCTTCAAACCTGGACGATGCCGCCTCGCGCGCCGAACCCGGCGCGCGCACGGCCGTCCCATCACTATCGCGCGGCGGCCCGGCTCCATGCCTGCGGCCGCCGTCGCCGGAGACACATAAATGACAATGCGTATGCTGATCGATGCGCGCCACCGGGAAGAAACCCGGGTCGCGGTCGTCAAGGGAAACCGGATCGAGGAATTTGACTTCGAATCCGCTGAGCACAAGCAGCTCAAGGGCAATATCTATCTCGCCAAGGTCACCCGCGTAGAGCCTTCGCTCCAGGCGGCCTTCGTCGATTATGGTGGCAATCGCCACGGTTTCCTCGCTTTCAGCGAAATCCATCCCGACTATTACCAGATTCCGCGCGAAGATCGCGAGGCGTTGCTGCGCGAGGAACGCGCGCATGCCGAGGAAGAGGCCGCCCTGCGCGCCGACTATGACGAGGATGAGGACGCCGCCGGGGACGATGGCGTCGAAGTCGTCGAAGCAAGCCATCATGACGATGAGGAAGGCGCCCACGAAGCCGAAGCCAGCGAAGGCGACGGCAACGAAGGCGGCCGTCCCAATCGTCGCAAGCGTGAAAAGGGCGACGACGCGGCCGACGAGCTGCGCCGCAAGCGCATGGCGCTGCGCCGTCGTTACAAGATCCAGGACGTCATCAAGCGCCGCCAGGTGCTGCTGGTGCAGGTCGTCAAGGAAGAGCGTGGCAACAAGGGTGCGGCGCTGACCACCTATTTGTCGCTGGCCGGTCGCTATTGCGTGCTGATGCCCAACACCAGCCATGGTGGCGGCATTTCGCGCAAGATCAGCAATGCGGCCGACCGCAAGCGGCTGAAGTCGATCATTGCCGAAATGGCGCTGCCTTCGTCGATGGGCTGCATCGTGCGCACCGCCGGCCTGCAGCGCACCAAGCCCGAGATCAAGCGCGACTTCGACTATCTTGCCCGGCTGTGGGACGAGATTCGCGAGAAGACGCTGCGCGCCGCCGCGCCCGAGCTGATCCATAACGACAGCGACCTCATCAAGCGGGCGATCCGCGATATCTACAACAAGGATATCGAGGAAGTGATCGTCGAGGGCGAGCATGGCTACAAGGCCGCCAAGGACTTCATGAAGCTGCTGATGCCGAGCCATGCCCGGCGCGTGAAACAATATGCCGACGCGGTGTCGCTGTTCCAGCGCGCCAGCGTCGAGGACCAGCTGGCGGCGATGTACAACCCCGTCGTGCAGCTCAAGTCCGGCGGCTATCTGGTGATCAACCCGACCGAAGCTCTGGTGTCGATCGACATCAACTCGGGTCGGTCGACCCGCGAGCATGGCATCGAGCAGACCGCCGTCGCCACCAATCTGGAAGCCGCGCGCGAGATCGCCCGCCAGCTGCGCCTGCGCGACATGGCAGGCCTGGTCGTCATCGACTTCATCGACATGGAGATGAACTCCAACATCCGCAAGGTCGAGAAGGCGATGAAGGAGGCGCTGAAGGACGATCGCGCCCGCATCCAGGTCGGCCGCATTTCGGGCTTTGGCCTGATGGAAATGAGCCGCCAGCGCCTGCGCACCGGCGTGCTGGAAGCCTCCACCCGCCAGTGCCCGCATTGCGAAGGCACCGGCCTGGTCCGCACCGCATCGTCGGCGGGCCTTGGCGCGCTGCGCATGCTGGAGGAAGAGGCCGCCCGTGGTCGTGGCAGCGTCATCACCCTGCGCGCCAGCCAGGAAGCCGCCTTCTACGTCCTCAACAACAAGCGCCGCGAACTGGACGAGATCGAACAGCGCTATGGCGTGCGCATCGTCGTCCTGCCCGATGGCGAGATTGAGGGCGCCCGCATGTCGGTCGAACCCAGCGGCCCGCGCCCCGAACGCGTCGTCACCTACGCCCCGCTCGCGGAGGAAGAGGATGACCTCGACATGATCGAGGAGGAAGAAGAAGAGGAAGAGGTCGAGGCCGAGGAAGAAGCCGCCCCCGAACGCCAGGAGCGTGGCGACCGCAGTGACCGGGGCGAAGAACGCGAAGGCGGACGCCGCCGTCGCCGTCGTCGCCGTCGTCGCGGTGGCCAGCGCGATGATGCGCCGGGTGAAACCGGCGAAGACAATGGCGCCGAAGATGGTGAGGAAGGCGAGGAATCGGCCGAAGTCGAGACCGATGCCGAGGCTGTTGCCGCAGAGCCGGCCGCCGAGGGCGAGGACGAAGGCGGCAGCCGTCGTCGTGGTCGCCGCGGTCGCCGTGGTGGTCGCCGCCGTCGCGAAGGTGGCGAAGCTGGTGTCGAAAGTGGCGAAGCCGCTGGCGACGACAGCGTCGAAACGGTGATCGAAGCCGAAGCGGCTGCACCTGCCGAGGAGGCTCCGGTTGCCGAAGCGGCCCCGGAAGAAGCCCCGGCCGAGGAAGCGCCCAAGACGCGCCGTCGCCCCCGTGCCCGCAAGGCGAAGGACGCGGCAGTCGAACCGGCTGCTGCCGACGCGACCGAAGCCCCGGCCGAAGTCGTTGCCGAAGCGCCCGCCGCCGAGCCGGTTGCCGAGGAAGCGGCCGAAAAGCCCAAGCCCAAGCGCACCCGCAAGAAGAAGGCGGATGTCGAGGCCGAAGCCGCTGCTGCCGCCGAAGCGCCCGCCGTCGAGGTGGCTGCCGAGGAAGCGGCCGAAAAGCCCAAGCCCAAGCGCACCCGCAAGAAGAAGGTCGAACCAGTCGCCGAGGAAGCCGCCATCGAGGCCGCGCCGGCCGTGACCGAGGTCGCTACCGCACCCGCCGAGGCGCCGACTGCGACTGCCCCGGCCAGCGAAGCCGTCACCGCCGATCCCGCCGCCGAGGCGGAGAGCGACGAGAATGGCGAGCCGCGTCGCGGCTGGTGGCAGCGCACCTTCGGCCAGTAAGGCCAGGGCACAAGCCTGAATGAAACACGCCGCCATCCAGCCCCAGGGGTCGGATGGCGGCGTTTTTCGTGGCTTCACTTGATGTTCAGGGCGAGAAGGGCATAAATCGCGCCAATGCCTGTTCCCCTTCCCCATCAAGGCTTTGCATGATGACGCGGTGGCTGCGCCTTGTCGCGCTCCTGCTGGGGTCGCTGATGCTGATGGCGCGGCCAGCACTGGCCCAGAGCATCCTGCGCGACGCCGAGACCGAAGCGTTCATGGCGGACATGTCGGGCGATCTGGTCAAGGCGGCGGGCATGCAGCCTCGCAATGTCCACGTGATGGTGATCAACGATCCTGAGATCAACGCCTTCGTCGCGGGCGGCCAATATGTCTGGGTGCATAGCGGGCTGATCGCGCAGGCCGACAATGTGAACCAGTTGCAGGGCGTGGTCGCCCATGAACTGGGCCATATCGAAGGCGGCCATGTCATCCGGACCGACGGCATCAAGGAAGCGACCAGCATCACCTTGCTGAGCCTGGTGCTGGGCGCGGCGGCGATCGCGGCGGGCGGCGCAGAGGCCGGCATGGGCATCATGGGCCTGGGCCAGCAGGTCGGCATGTCCAAATATCTCGCTTTCTCGCGCGCGCAGGAAAGCTCCGCCGACCTTGCCGGCGCACGCTATCTGAGCGGCGCGCATCTGAGCGGCAAGGGCAGCCTGGAATTCTTCAAGAAGCTGCAGAATCAGGAATATCGCCTCGCGATCCCACAGGATAACAGCTATGGCCGCACCCACCCGCTGTCGGGCGAGCGCATCAATGTGCTGCGCGAGGTCTATACGGTCGATCCGGCCTGGGACACGCCCCCCAATCCCCAACTGGAAGCGCGGTTCGAGCGGATCAAGGCAAAGCTGATCGGCTTCGTGTCGGAACCGCAGCAGACGCTGCTCAAATATCCCGAGAGCGACCAGTCGATCCCGGCGCATTATGCGCGCGCCTATGCCTGGCATAAAAGTGCCTATCCCGAGAAGGCACTAAGCGAGGCGGACGCGCTGCTGAGCGCGGCGCCGCACGATCCCTATTTCCTGGAGCTGAAGGGCCAGATCCTGCTGGAGAGCGGGCGGCCTGGCGAGGCGATCCCACCACTACGCGAGGCTGTCGCCAAGACGCAGCAGCCGCTGATCGCGGTATTGCTGGGCCATGCCCTGATCGCGACCGAGGACGAGAAAAATTATGCCGAGGCCGAGACCGTGCTGCGCAATGCGATCGCGCGGGACCGCGAAAATCCCTTCGCCTGGTATCAACTGGGCGTCGTCTACGAGCATCGCGGCGACACGCCGCGCGCCGCGCTGGCCAGTGCCGAGCGCTTTTCGATGATCGGCCAGGACAGTATGGCACTACGCAGCGCGGACGCGGCGATGCAGGGTTTGAAGCCCGGAACGGTTGACTATCTGCGGGCGCAGGATATCGCGATGGTCTCGCGGGCTGCCGTCGAGCAGAAGCGGAAGAGAAGATGACAGATCAGACCCGGCCCAGCTTTCGTGCGGCCCTATCCAACAGGAAAATGCAGATGACCCTGGGCGCCCTCGCCTTGATCGCTGGCGCCGCCGGCACCGCCCTTGCCGTGCAGGCGCCCGGCAGCGTCTCCACCGGCGACAAGGCCGCGATCGAAAAGATCGTCCACGACTATATATTGGAGCATCCCGAGATCATCCCGCAGGCGATCGAGAAGCTGCAGGCCAAGCGGATGGAAGGCACGATCGACGCGAATCGCCAGACGATCGAGACGCCCTATGCCGGCGCATGGGAAGGCGCGGCCAATGCCGATGTCACCGTGGTCGAGTTTTTCGACTATGCCTGCGGCTATTGCCGCGCCTCGCTGCCTGACCTTGCCAAGCTGGTCGGCGCCGATGCCAAGGTGAAGATCGTCTATCGCGAACTGCCGATCCTGTCGGAAGAAAGCTCCGACGCCGCCAAGGTGTCGCTGCTGGCAGCCGAGCGCAATCGCTACATGGCCTATCACAAGGCGCTTTATGGCGCCGGCAAGGTGACCCGTGAATCGATCATCGGCGCCGCCACCCAGGCCGGAATCACCAAGGCCGATGCCGAAGCGGCGATGGCGTCGAGCAAATATGATGCGGAACTGCAGTCGAACATCGCGCTCGCCCAGAAGCTGCAGGCCAGCGGCACGCCCACCTTCGTCATCGGGAACCAGGTGCTGAACGGCGCGGTCGGCTATGATTCGCTCAAGGACGCGGTGACGAGCGCCCGCGGGAAATAAGCCCGAGAGCCGTTCGGGCGGGACAAGCAGAGGTTTGCGGGGAAGCGCGGCGCAGCGCCATTGACTTCCCCGCCCCATTTCCCTATCGGACGGCCCCTGACTTGCGGTCGCCCCGTGTGGCGGCCCTTTTTTGTCATACCTGATTCTCTAGTTTGTTTGAGGAATGAACGATGAAGCGCACTTTTCAGCCGAGCAATCTGGTTCGGAAGCGCCGTCACGGTTTTCGCGCTCGCATGGCGACCCCCGGTGGCCGCAACATCATGCGCGCCCGTCGTGCCCGCGGCCGCAAGAGCCTGAGCGCCTGAGCGACCTGACGCCGCCGGCCGCGCCTGCCATCATGGGCAAGCGCGCGGATTTCCTGGCGGCGAATCGGGGCCGACGCGCGCCCATGCCGGGATTCGTCCTGCTGGTGCGTGAGCGCGGCGATGGCGATCCGGCGATGCGTATCGGCATCACGGTGACCAAGAAGATAGGCGGCGCTGTCATCCGCAATCGGATGAAGCGCCGTTTTCGCGTCCTGGCACGCGAATTGCTGCCTGTGCATGGTGTGGCTGGTGCCGACCATGTGCTGATCGGCCGTGCCGAAGGCGTGGAGCGCGACTTCGCGCTGCTGCGCGGCGAACTGGAAAAGGCGCTGGGCAAGATATTGACCCGGCCCGAAGGCCAGGGCCGCCCGCCCCGCCGCAAGGGTGTTTCCCGCCCCGCGCCCCCAGCCGCGAAGACCGGCCAGCCGGCATGATTGCGCGGCTGCTGATCCTGATCGCGCGCGCCTGGCAGCTTGGCCCGTCCCGCATCCTCCCCCCCACTTGCCGCTATGCCCCCTCCTGTTCGGAATATGCGATCCAGGCGGTCGGCAAATATGGTGCGATCAAGGGTAGCTGGCTGGGGTTCAAGCGGCTAATGCGTTGCCACCCATGGGGTGGTTCGGGCTATGACCCGGTCCCCTGAGACATTGACGAGTTTAGACGGCGGAGCCGAATAGCGTGGACGACAAGAAGAATATCATTCTGGCGGTGATCCTGACCGCAGCGATCCTGTTCGGCTGGCCCTATATCTCCGAGCATTTCTTCCCGGCGGCAAACCCGCCCGCGACGAAGATCGAGGGGGGCAAGACCACGCCGCTGACCCCGGCGGGCGAGGCCCCGGCGCAGGACGCGTCGACCGCGATCCGTGACCGCGCACTGGTGCTGAAGGAAAGCCCGCGCGTTGCGATCCGCACGCCCAAGCTGACCGGGTCGATCAACCTGAAGGGCGCGCGCATCGATGATATCGTGCTGCCGACCTACAAGGAGACGATCGCCAAGGATTCGCCGGCGATCCGCCTCTATAGCCCGAGCGGCACCAAGGACGCCTATTTCGCCGGCTTCGGCTGGCAGGGCGAGGGCATCAAGACCCCCGACGCCAACACCGTCTGGACCGCCAGCGGCACCGAACTGACCCCCACCAGCCCGGTCACGCTGAGCTGGAACAATGGCGCGGGCCAGAATTTCGAGATCCGCTATTCGATCGACGAAAATTACATGATCTCCGCCGCGCAGAAGGTGTCGAACAGCGGCACCGGCGCGATCGCGGTCAAATCCTATGGCTATGTCAGCCGCGCGGCTCCGTCGGCCGATCCCGACACCTGGACCATCCATGTCGGCCCGATGGGCGTGTTCAACGGCGCCGCCAATTATGATGTGAACTACAAGGATCTGGAAAAGGGTCCGGCCAGCCAGAGCTTCCAGTCGACTGGCGGCTGGATCGGCTTCACCGACAAATATTGGCTGTCGGCGCTGATCCCCGACCAGAAGGACGCCTTCACCGGCCAGATGCGCAAGGGTGCCGGCACCCAGTTCCAGACCGACATTGCGCTGGCGCCGGTCATGCTGGCCCCCGGCAAGGCGATGACCCAGACCAACCGGCTGTTCGTCGGCGCGAAGGAAGTGAAGACGCTGCAGGCCTATGAGCGCGCCGGCGTGCCGCTGTTCGATCGCGCGATCGACTGGGGCTGGTTCTACTGGTTCGAGCAGCCGATCTTTGCGCTGCTGCACTGGCTGTTCGAGACGCTCGGCAATTTCGGCGTCGCCATCATCTGCCTGACCTTCTGCGTCCGTGCCCTGATGTTCCCGGTCGCTCAGCGCCAGTTCGCCAGCATGGCAGCGATGCGCGCGGTGCAGCCCAAGATGAAGGCGCTGCAGGAGAAATATAAGGACGACAAGCAGCAGCTGCAGCAGAAGATGATGGAGCTGTACAAGCAGGAGAAGGTCAATCCGCTGGCCGGCTGCCTGCCCATCTTCATCCAGATCCCGATCTTCTTCGCGCTGTACAAGGTGCTGCAGCTGACGATCGAAATGCGCCACCAGCCCTTCGTGCTGTGGATCAAGGATCTGTCCGCGCCCGACCCGCTGCACATCCTGAACCTGTTCGGCCTGCTGCCCTTCACCCCGCCATCCTTCCTGGCGATCGGTGTGCTGGCGCTGCTGCTGGGCATTTCGATGTGGCTGCAGTTCAAGCTGAACCCGGCCCAGATGGACCCGATGCAGCAGCAGGTATTCGCGATCATGCCGTGGATGATGATGTTCATCATGGCGCCGTTCGCCGCCGGCCTGCTGGTCTACTGGATCACCAACAACTGCCTGTCGATGGCGCAGCAATGGTGGCTGTACAAGCGCCACCCCGTGCTGAACACCGCGACGGCCACCAAGTAAGGACAAGGAAATCCTCCCCGAAAGGGGGGGATTTTTTCGATATGACAGAAGACGACAACACCGCCCTGATCGAGGAAGCCCGCAAGCTCTTTTCCGGGCCGATCAGCTTCCTCAAATCCGCCCCGACGCTCGACTATCTGCCCGACATGGCGGTGAACGAGGTCGCCTTTGCCGGCCGATCCAATGTCGGCAAATCGTCGCTGCTGAACGCGCTGACCAACCGCAATGGCCTGGCCCGCACGTCGAACACGCCGGGCCGGACGCAGGAACTCAACTTCTTCGACGTCGGCGATCCGCTGCGCTTCCGCCTGGTCGACATGCCCGGCTATGGCTATGCCAAGGCGCCCAAGGATCTGGTCAAGAAGTGGCGGTTCCTGGTGAACGACTATCTGCGCGGTCGCGCGGCGCTCAAGCGTGCGCTGGTGCTGATCGACAGCCGCCATGGCATCAAGGATGTCGACACCGACATGCTGGACATGCTGGACGGCGCGGCGGTCAGCTATCGCATCGTCCTGACCAAGAGCGACAAGATCAAGGCGAGCGAACTGATCGCCGTGACGCAGCGCACCGCCGATGCGATCCGCAAGCGCCCGGCCGCCCATCCCGAGATCATCGCCACGTCGAGCGAGAAGGGCATGGGCATCCCCGAGCTGCGCGCCGCCGTTCTCGAAGCCGTGAGCCAGGGATAAGCCGATGGCCGACGACGACTATGTCTATGACGAAGCCAGCGGCGAATGGATCAGCGCAGCCGATGCCGCCGCCAAGGCCGATGCCGGCGATGCCGTGGAAGTCCGCGATTCGGTCGGCAATTTGCTGGCCGATGGCGACCAGGTGACCCTGATCAAGGATCTGGTCGTGAAGGGCGCCGGCCAGACGCTGAAGCGTGGCACGCTGATCAAGTCGATCCGCCTGACCGGCGACGCGCAGGAAATCGACTGCCGCTATGACGGCATCAAGGGGCTGGTGCTGCGCGCGGAATTCGTGCGCAAGCGCTGAGCGCCTTCAGAACAGGCTATATTGGTCGCTGCCGCGCAGCGGCCATCGCCCCAGCAGCTCATGATGGGTGCGGCCGACATGGCTGCATAGCAGCACGAAATCCTCGACCCGCCAGTGGAAGCCGCTGATCCGTTGGGTGGCCGGCGCGCCGTCGCGATAATAGAGCGTCTGGTGCGGGTTGAAGCTCCAGCCTGAACGGGCGCCCACCCCTGCCCGCTTCATCGCCAACGCCACCTTGCGCTGCAATTCCCGGAGCGGCGGCAGCGCATGGGCTGGCCGCAGCGCGGCCGACCGGCCGCCCTCGCTCAACTGGTCCAGCGACAGGTCGAACGGATCGGCCAGGATGCCGGTAAAACTGCGGTGCATCGCCTTCACCAGCGCATAGGGATAGTCCGGCCAGTCGTCGGTGATCCCCAGCGTGATATGCTGGTGCGCCGGCAGGATACGCTGGGCATCGGGCGCCAGCGTCTCGGCGAAATGGTCGATCTGCCGCGTGATGAGGGTCGGCGGCTTTAGCGCCACGATCAGGCGATAGAGCGACGGCGTGCGGGCAAGCATGGCGAACATCCTCCGAATCGGATTTATGTTCACTATATGTTCTTTTCTTCCTCCTGACGAATCCGACGCATCCGAATCCGCTCTGTCAGCGTTGAACCGGGCAGAAGAGGAGAGCGACCATGGCCCAGCAGACCATCGCCACCCTGGCAGACAAGATGCAGCAGATCGATTTCGCGATGCTGTCCACCCATACCGAGGACGGCCAGATCGGCGCCCGGCCGATGAGCAACAATCAGGACGTCGCCTATGGCGGCGACAGCTATTATTTCACCACCGAAGACACGCTGATGGTGAAGGATATCGAGCGCGATCCGCGGGTCGGCCTGTCCTTCCATGGCAAGGGCGGCCTTCTGGGGCAACGCCCCCTGTTCATCGCGGTCGAGGGCCGCGCCGACCTGATCCGCGACCGCAGTGCATTTGAAGCGCATTGGAACCCGGACCTGGAACGCTGGTTCGCGCAGGGTGCCGACACGCCCGGCCTGGTGATGATCAAGGTCCATGCCGAACGCGCCCATTATTGGGACGGTGAGGATGAAGGCGAGTTGGAGCTGTAGCCGTTACCGCGCGCGCCATAGCCCGTGCCGTTCTGGCGCTTGCCTATGCAGTCGCGGGCGCGGCGCATCTGATGCAGCCGGACGGTTTCGTCGCGATCACGCCGCACTGGGTGCCTGAGCCACAAACCGTCGTCGCGCTGACCGGTATCGCCGAACTGGCCGGGGCTGCTGGGCTGATGATCCTGGCCACGCGCCGCGTCGCCGCGATCGCGCTCGCTCTCTATGCGCTGTGCGTCTGGCCGGCCAATTTCAACCATGCCCTGTATGACATCCCGCTGGGTGGGGTGCATCTGAGTTGGTGGTATCATGGCCCCCGGCTGGCACTCCAACCAGTGATCATCTGGTGGGCACTCTGGGCCGGCGCGGTGATCGACTGGCCGTTTCGCCGACGATAGCGGTCAGGCCTTCGCCAGCAGGTCCGCAATCAGGGCGATCTCGTCGGCGCTGTTGTAGATATGGGGCGAGAAGCGGATGGTCGGCTTGCCGTCCGCCCTGGACGGGGCGACCACCACCTTGCCCTGAGTCCACAGATGATCCCGGATCGCCAGCACATCCTTGCCGGCAAAGGTCGGGGTGATGACCGGGCCGGTCAGGCCCTTGGTGGTCGTGCCGACCAGCTTCGCGCCGGGCAGGCGCAGCACCATGTCGCGCATCTGGTCGCCGATGGTGAAGGCGCGGCGCTCCACCTCCGCCTCGCCGATGGCATCCAGCGCATCGAGCGTCGCGTCGATCGCGATCAGCTTGGGATCGTCACGCTGGCCGAGAATTTCATATTTCTGCGCGGTATCCAGATTCTTCTCGTCGGTCAGCCAATAGCCATGGCTGAGCATGATCGGCTGGAGCTGCGCCTGGCCTTCGCGCCGGACATAGAGGATGCCGCCCTCCAGCGGCCCCATCATCCATTTATGGGTGCTGCCCGAATAGGAATCGACGCCGAGCGCGGGCAGGTCGAGCCGCAGCCAGCCGAAGGTCTGGGCGCCATCGCCATGCAGCCAGATGCCTTTGGGCCGGGTCAACTGCGCGATCTGCGCCAGCGGGAAGATCATGCCGGTGACGTTCGACATGTGCGACAGGAAGATGGCGCGGGTGCGCGGCGTGATCGCGGCGGCGAACAGGTCGACCACCGTCTGGGCAGAAGTCGCATAGACCGGCACCGGCAGGATTTTGAGTAGCAGCCCCTCGCGCGCGGCGCGCAGCTTCCATGTCTCCAGGGTCGAGGGGTGGTTGTGATCGGTCAGGATCACCTCATCCCCTGCCTTGAGCGCCAGGCCGCGCACCGCGACCGTATTCGCCTCGCTGCTGTTGCGGACCAGCGCGATTTCCTGCGCGCTGACGTTCATGCGCTTGCCCAGGCGCGCGCGCAGGGCGTCGGCGGCAACCGGATATCTGGTGCGATACTGGGGCGAGGGATTGGCCTGGAACGCCTGCGTCTCGCGCTCATGCGCGATGATCGCGCTGCGGAAGGCCGGGCCGATATTGGCTGCGTTGAAATAATGGATGTCGGGCGCGAGCAGCAACTGGTCGCGCGTCGCATTGCCCGATGGGGCCGCGCGCGCCGCCAGCGGCAGCGCCGCCCCCACGACCGCCGCCGCCTGCAACAAGCCCCTGCGCGAAACGTCCTTGCTCCGGTCGGTCATGCGATGCCTCCTGCCCTGTTCACCCGATGGACGAACGAACGCGCCAGAATCCCCTAACCCCGACAGGCGCCTAACCCAGACTGGCGGTTGTCTTTCGGGGGGAGCGGCCTAGTGTGGCGGCCAATCCCTATCCCGAACCGTTGAGAGAGCGATGACCCGGCACATTCCATGGATCCTGACCGCGCTGGTGGGCGCGGTGTCGCTGGCGGTCGTCGCGGTCTCGCGCGGCGAGACGGTCAATGCGCTGTGGATCGTGGTCGCATCGGTCAGCTGTTTCCTGGTCGCCTATCGCTATTATGCGCTGTTCATCGCGCGCGAGGTGATGCGGCTCGATCCGGCTCGCCCCACCCCAGCGATCCGCCGCGCCGATGGCCTCGACTATGTCGCGACCGACCGCACCGTGCTGTTCGGCCATCATTTCGCGGCGATCGCCGGCGCGGGGCCGCTGGTGGGGCCGGTGCTGGCGGCGCAGATGGGCTATCTGCCCGGCACGCTGTGGATCATCGCCGGCGTCGTGCTGGCCGGCGCAGTGCAGGATTTCATGGTCCTGTTCATCTCCATGCGCCGCGACGGCAAGTCGCTGGGCGAACTCATCCGCATGGAAATGGGCCAGGTGGCGGGCACCATCGCGCTGTTCGGCGCCTTCATGATCATGGTCATCATCCTCGCCGTGCTGGCGCTGATCGTGGTCAAGGCGCTGGCCGAAAGCCCCTGGGGCATGTTCACCGTCGCGGCCACCGTGCCGCTGGCCATGGCGATGGGCGCCTATACCCGCTGGATTCGTCCCGGCCGGATCGGCGAAGTGTCGATCCTGGGCCTGGTCGGCCTGCTCGCGGCGATCGTCTATGGTCAGGCGATCGCGCAATCGCCAGTCTGGGGGCCGATCTTCACCTTCACGCCCGTGCAACTCTGCTGGATATTGATCGGCTATGGCGCGGTGGCGTCGGTGCTGCCGGTCTGGCTGCTGCTGGCGCCGCGCGATTATCTCTCGACCTTCCTCAAGATCGGGGCGATCGCCGCGCTGGCGATCGGCATCGTCATCATGGCCCCGCCGCTGAAGATGCACGCCGTCACCCAGTTCGCCGCGGGCGGCGGGCCGGTCTGGTCGGGCGGCCTGTTCCCCTTCCTGTTCATCACCATTGCCTGTGGTGCCGTTTCCGGCTTCCATGCGCTGATCGCCAGCGGCACGACGCCCAAGCTGATCGCGACCGAAAGCGACGCGCCGCTGATCGGCTATGGCGCGATGCTGATGGAGGCGTTCGTGGCGATCATGGCGCTGGTCGGCGCGTCGATCCTGGACCCCGGCATCTATTTCACGATGAACAGCCCGGCCGCCGTGATCGGCACCGACCCCGCCAGCGTGTCCGCCGCCGTTACCGCCATGGGCTTCCCAATCAGCCCGGACCTGATCGTCCAGACGGCCAAGGATGTCGGCGAACATACGATCATCAGCCGGGCCGGCGGCGCGCCGACGCTGGCCGTGGCGATGGCGGAAATCTTCAGCCATGTGTTCGGCGGCCCGGCAATGAAGGCCTTCTGGTATCATTTCGCCATCCTGTTCGAGGCTTTGTTCATCCTGACCGCGGTCGATGCGGGCACCCGCGCCGGCCGCTTCATGCTGCAGGATCTGATCGCGCTGGCGGTGCCGAGCTTCAAGGACAGCAAGAGCCAGTTGCCCGGCTTCATCGCCACCGGCCTGTGCGTCGCGGCCTGGGGCTTCTTCCTCTATCAGGGCGTCACCGATCCGCTGGGCGGGGTGAACACGCTGTGGCCGGTATTCGGCATTTCCAACCAGATGCTCGCCGCGATCGCGCTGATGCTGGGCACCGCCGTGCTGTTCCGGATGAAGCGCGACCGCTTCGCCTGGGTGACGATGGTGCCCGCCGCCTGGCTGCTGATCTGCACCTTGTCGGCCGGTTTCCTGAAATTGTTCTCCACCGATGCGAAGGTCGGCTTCCTGGCCCATGCCGCCAAATATGGCGCGGCGCTGGACAAGGGCGAGGTGCTGGCGCCGGCCAAGTCGATGGCGGAAATGCGCCAGATCCTGTTCAACAATTACGTCGATGCCGGGCTGGTCGCGATCTTCCTGGCGGTTGTGCTGGCATTGCTGGTTTTCACCATCCGCACCTGCCTAGCCGCACGCGGTTTCGCCGCGCCGACCGCGCGCGAGATTCCCGCGCAACTGGTCACGACGCCATGAACCATGTCCTCCAGACGCTGCGGCGCATGGCGCATCTGATGGTCGGCCAGCCGGACTATGACGCCTATCTGCGCCATATGCGCGACCATCATCCCGGCCATGCGCCGATGGACCGCACCGCCTTTTTCCGGAACCGACAGGAGGCGCGCTATGGCGGGAAAAATGGCGGAAAATGCTGCTGAACGATTGCGCCTGATCAGCGCTTGGCGTTGAAGCCGGCGACCATGCCGGCGGTGATCGACAGGGCGATTTCCGCCGCGCCGATCGCGCCGATGTCGAGGCCTGCTGGTCCATCGATCCGGGCAAGATCTTCTGCGCCAAAGCCCTGCGCCGCCAGCCGTTCGAGCCGTGCAGCATGGCTGCGCCGCGATCCCAGCGCCGCGACATAGCCGGTTGGTGCAGCGAGCGCGGCGATCAGCGCGGGATCGTCGATCTTGATGTCATGGCTCAAGGTCACGACCGCGGTGGATTCACCAGGATGGCGCGCGGCGATCGCCGCATCGGGCCAGCGATCGTCCAGTTCGATGCCGGGGAAACGCTCTGCCGTCAGAAAGCGACCGCGCGGGTCGATCACCACCGGGGTGACGTCGATCGCCTGCGCCAGCGCGGCCAGCGACTGGGCGATCTGCACCGCGCCGACGATCAGCAGCCGGCGGGGTGGATCATAGCGGTTGAGGAACTGGCCTTCGACCACATCTTCGCGGGTGACGCCGCTGTCCAGATCGGTCGAGAGCGTGAGCGCCCGGCCGCGCGCGCTTTCCGACGCGATCCGGTCGAACAGGTCAGGGGCGAAGCCATCCTCCCCCACCGGCTGCACCAGCACGCTGATCTCCCCGCCACAAGGCAGGCCGACCTCCCACGCATCGCCATCGGCCACGCCATAATGCGCGACATGGCCGGGCCGGCCGGCGATCACCTCGGCGGCGCGCTGCAACACGTCGGTCTCGACGCAGCCGCCCGATATGCTGCCCTCCAGCCGGCCGTCCTGATGGACGATCATGTGGCTGCCACGCGGACGCGGCGCCGATCCCCAGGTCGACACGACGGTTGCGAGCGCCATCGGCGCACCGCGCCATTCGATCGCCTTGCGGATCACCGCGCCATTATCGTTCATGATCCAGCCTTCCCCTGTTTTCCCAGACATAGGAAAGGCATGGCGCCTTTCAAAGACGGATCAGGCTTCTCAGACCAGCCGCCTGCCTGTCCAGACGACCCGGCCGACGATCGCCACCATCGCCGGATCGATATCGGTCCAGTCGGGATAATGGGGATTGTCGCTCAATACGCTGAACCGGCCGCGCAATGGCCCCATCGCCACCCGCTTGACCATCAGCACGCCGTCGAGCCGCAGCACATAGACGCCATCACGCAGGCGATCGGCATCATCCTCATGATCGACCATGATGTCGTCGCCATCGTTGAGCGTGGGCGCCATCGATTCGCCATCGACCCGGATGATCGACACGCGCTGCGGCCGCACGCCCAGATGCCGCAGCCATTGCGCGTCGAACGCCATCACACCGGATGCGCGCTCATCCTCATCCAGCGAGCCGGCCCCGGCCGAAGCGCCGAGCGACAGGCGCGGCACCGCAACCACCGCAGGCAGGCCGCGCACGCGCGGGATCGGTGCGCCGGCTGGCAGCGGACTGCCCAGCATCGTTTCCGCCACGCCGAAATAGCGCGCCAGAATGCGTCGATCCGCCTCGTCCAGCTTACGCGGCGTGCCGCGCTTGATGAACTGCTGGATATAGGCGGGATTGCGCCCGATCAGCCGCGACAGATCGGCATAATTTTCCCCACGTTCGACGATCAGCCGATCGAGGGCAGTCCGGGCGTCCTGCGCTTCATCCATGTTGCATCCATAATGATAGGAATTTTCCTAGACAAGTAGGAAAATGAATATGAGATAGGAAATTGCCTATCGATTCGCAGGGGGCGAATCGGCTCGAAAGAGGAGAGTTCCGTCCATGCTGTTGCGCACGATCGAGAAATTCCTGCGGGATCATCAGATAGCGCCGACCCGATTTGGCCGCGACGCCGTGCGCGATCCGCGCCTGGTCTTCGACCTGCGCATGGGGCGCGATCCGGGCGATCGGGTAAAGAGACGAATAGAACATTTCATGAACGAATATCGCAGGAGCGTGAGCCAATGACAAGCGCCGACATGCTGCGCACGAGCGCAAATCTGGTCCGTAATCGAGCGGGAGAACGGCGCGAGGCCGATCCGCTGGCCCAGTTGCTGGTCCAGCTGATCGCCCGGATCGGCGAGCCTGCGACGGTCGAGCGCGCGGTCAGCCGCCCCTGGGCCAGCGCCCTGTTCGAGGGGCGCCGCCATGTCATCCTGTTGCGGGTGGCGGGCGGCAGCCTGCGCGCGCGCCGGGACGCGCTGGCGCACGAATTGCAGGATGCCGAATGGACTTTGCCGGGCCATTTCGTCGCCGACATGGTGATCGACGACCTGCGCGGCGATGCGGAGGGCGAATGGATCGAGCTGTCCGCCCTCACCATCCGCGACTGGTAGCCTGATCGTTTAGCGCGGGCGGCCGGTCATGGTGCGCAGCGTGCCGAGCGCGGCACGCAGCGCATCCTCGACATCCTCCGACACCGCCTCGCGCACCGGCACCGCCGAAGCGATCGGCATGTCGGCGATGACGCGCGGCGCGGTCGCCGGCCGGCCACGCTGGACCAGCGCCCGCTCCAGCCGCTCGGTCAGTTCGGTGATCGACAGGCTGTCGATGCTGCGCGGGGTCGGAGCGGGCGATGCCTCCGCCCTCGGAACAAAAGGTGCGGGTTCAGGTGCAGGATCGAACGCCTGGATCGGTTCTTCGATCACCGGTTCCGGGACGAAGGCATGGGCCTGCTCAACGATCGGCTCCGGTGCGATATCGGTCGGCTCTTCATCGAAGGCGGCAAATTCCGCCGCTGCCTCTTCTTCCCAGGGCTCGAATATAGCGTCTTCCGGCGGCGCGAACGGCGCGCGGCCGAGCGGGATCGGAACGGCCGACAGGGTCGGCATGGCGTCGAACGGACGCGAGAAACCCGGCGCCGGTGCGATGGCCATATCCTCGACCGGTGCCTCTTCATGCGGGGTCGGCATGGCAAAGGCGGCTGGCGTCTCCATGCGCACCACAGTCGCCGTCACCGGCTCTACCGGATCGCTATCGACCACCAGACGACGACGCCCCGATTCCGGGCGCGCGAAGATATCGGCGCCACCAAAGTCGCGGCTGGCAAAGATCGGAGGACGGGGCGGCGCATCGGGATGCGCGTCGGCACGGCGCTGGGTAGGCGCAGCCTCTTCGGCAGCGGGCACATTGCGTCCGCGGGCAAGCGCGGTCAGCTTGGCAAATGCGAAACCCATTTTTCTTGCTCCTTGGGCGTCTGGATGACGCCTTCCGCTTATTCTCAAGCGCCTGTGCGGCGCATCCGATCCATTTCGCCGCACCGCGGCCACAATTCCTACACTCATCAGCGCTGCGAAACCGGCCAGCAGCAATCTTGCCTTCATGCCCAGCGGCGGACCGGCCGCCGGGATCGTCTCGCTCAGGCCGCTCGACGCGACCAGCATTTCCACCCAGCCGACCGGCAGGGTCAGCACCACCAGGGCGCCGCCGCCTGCCGCGGCCAATGCCATGATGGCCAGTCCCCGCATGGACGGTGTGAACTTCGGCATCGCCGCCGTTCCTCAGGCCGCCTTTGCGGTCGAGTCGCGTCCCAGAAGTCGCTGGTAAACAGGCTCATAACGCAAAATGTTTGACGACCAGTTACGCTCCCTCTCGACGAAATCGCGCGCGACGATACGGCGTTCGTCCCAGAAGCCGCGATCCGCAAACATGCCGGCAAGCGCCTGCGCGATCGCGGCCGGATCGTCCGGCGCGAACAGGGTGCCGGTCACGCCATCCTCGATCAGTTCGCGATGGCCGCCGACGCTCGACGCAGCGACGAGTCGGCCCTGCGCCATCGCCTCCAGCGGCTTCAAGGGCGTCACCAGATCGGTGAGGCGCATCGCCTTGCGCGGATAGGCAAGGACATCGACCTGGGCATAATAATGTTCGACCTGGTCGTGCGGCACCCGGCCGACAAAGACAATATGGTCAGTGAAAGGCGAGGCCAGCGCCTGGTCGCGCAGCGCCTGTTCCATGGGTCCGCCGCCGACCAGCAGCAGCTTGGCCCTGGGCCGCGCCCGCACGAGTCGCGGCATGGCGGCGATCAGATCGTCCAGCCCTTCATAATCATAGAAGCTGCCGATGAAGCCGACGACATCGGCGCCTTCCAGCCCCAGCTTCGCGGTCAGGGCGGGATCACGCGGCACCGGCGCGCCGAACTGATCAAGATCGACGCCATTGGGCGACACGGTGATCTTGGCCGCGTCGATTCCGCGCGCGACCAGATCGGACCGCAGCCCTTCGCAGATGACGGCAACCGCGTCGGCGGCACGGACTGCATGGGTTTCGAGCTGGCGGGTCAGCCAGTAGCGCGGGCTGCCTTCGGTGCCGGTGCCGTTACCGACTGCCGCATCCTCCCAGAAGGCGCGAATCTCGTAGATCAGGGGAATGCCGTGGCGGCGCGCGACTCGCTGCGCGGCCATGGCATTGAGCACCGGTGAATGGGCATGGATGATGTCGGGCCGCCACTGGCGCACCAGCGACTCGATCGCATCGGCATGGGCGGATATGTCGCGCCATTCGCGCAGCAGCGCATTGCCGCCGGCCGCTTCGCCCGGCGTGCGGTGGAAATGCAGGCCGTCGACCAGTTCCTCCTGCGGCCCCGCCGCGACATGGCGCCGGCCGGTAAGGCCGCGCACATCCCAGCCCTTGGCCAGTTGCGCCCGCAGGATCGCCCGCGTGCGGAACGTGTAGCCGCTGTGCATCGGCAGGCTGTGATCGAGAACGTGAAGGATACGAGTCATAGCGGTAACTTTTTGCCGAAAAAGGTTTAACGCCCCGTCAACTCTGTCACGCTAGGGATTTTCCGGGGCAAGAGTCCAGAACCGGCAGATCAAAACACGCAATGATTGATACCCTATCCCTGCTGATCAGCCATGGCGTCATCCTGCTGGCCGCCTGGCGGCTGCTGTCGCGCCCGGACCTGGATCGCGACATCGACACCCCGCCGGCATCGCCGGACGGAGACGCCGCCGATGCGTGACCTGTTCTTCATCGCCTTCCTCGGCATCTTCTTCCTGATGGGATTCAAGCGGCCCTTCCTGCTGGTCATCATCTACGCCTATATCGATATCGTTTCGCCCCAGCGGCTCTGCTATTATCTGCTCAATTCGATCCCGATCTCGCTGATCGCCTTCGTTTGCGCGGTCGGTGCCTGGGTCTTGGTGGACGACAAGAAGGATTGTCGTTTTTCCGCGCGACAGTTGTTGCTGCTGATCCTGCTGGCCTGGTGCGGCTATACGACCGCGACCGCCGACTTCCCGATCAACGCCGCGACCAAATGGGCCTGGGTGTGGAAGGCGATCGTCTTTGCCGTGTTCCTGCCGCTGGTGCTGCGCACAAGGCTGCGGATCGAGGCGCTGGCGCTGTTCATGGTGCTGTGCGCGAGCACGATCATCATCAATGGCGGCATGAAGACCGCGCTGTCGGGCGGCGGCTATGGCGTACTCAATCTGATGGTGGACAATAATAGCGGCCTGTATGAGGGCAGCATCATTTCCTGCGTGGCGATCGCGCTGATCCCGATCATCCTGTGGCTGACCCAGCATGGCACCATCTTTCCGCCCGACTGGAAGGTGAAGGCCTTTGCCTATGCGCTGTGCCTGGCCTGCATGCTAATGCCGGTCGGTACGGAGGCGCGCACGGGCCTGGTCTGCCTGGTCATCCTGGCCGGCATGATGCTGATGCGGTCGAAGCGCAAATTCGTCTATGGCCCGCTGCTGGCCTTTGCTGCGCTGGCCGCCATCCCCTTCCTGCCCGCCAGCTTCACCAAGCGGATGCAGACGATCGAGAATCACCAGGGCGACGAGAGCGCGTCCACCCGCGTCGCGGTGTGGATGTGGACGCTCGACTATGTGAAGACCCATCCGGGCGGCGGTGGCTTCGACAATTATCTCCAGAACAGCTTCACCTATTTCGCCCAGAGCGAGGTCGGCGACGGCGACGAGAAGCGGATCGAGCGCCGCCTGGTCACCGACAAGGGCCGTGCCTATCACAGTGCCTATTTCGAGATGCTCGGCGAACAGGGTTATTTCGGCTTCTTCCTGTGGGCGCTGCTGCACCTGAGCTGCTTCGTCCGCACCGAATCGATCCGCCGCATGTATCGCAAGCGCGACGGACCGGATGAGGCATGGATCGCGCCCTTTGCGAGCGCGCTGCAGCAGGGCCATGTCGTCTACATGATCGGATCGCTGTTCGTGGGCATCGCCTATCAACCCTTCATCTTCATGATGCTCTCGCTCCAGATCGGCCTCGACACTTATTTGACCCGCAAGCGCAAGGACGCGGGCCGCGTGCCGTTCTTTGAGCAGCCTGGTTCGCAGGCGGGAGTGACGGCATGACCATGGAATTGCGGATTTTGGGCTGGCTTCAGGGGCTGATGCTGGGATTGATCCTGGCCGCCCCGCTGCTGTCCCCCGCCTATATGCCATGGGGCGTACAGATGCTGTTTGCCCTGTCCGCCTTCCAGTTGCGGCAGGCCGACCGGCGCTGGGCATTGCGGCCGGGCATGACCGGCTGGATCAGCCATATCCGCATGGCGCCGTCGCGGATGCTGCCCTGGGCGGCGAGTGCCGTCGTCGCCTTCATCGCGGACGGCGCGGGCGCGGCGGCCCCCGGCGCGATCCTGCTGGCGGCGCTGACCTGCGAATTGCTGCTCTATCCGCTGCTCACCCGCCTGATCGGCGGCTGGCAATGGCGTCGCGCCGCGCTGGCGATGGTCGGGCTGATCGCCGCCTGCGCGATCGTGCCGGCCGGCGCGATGCAGAATATCGCCATGTTCGCGCTGGGCGTCACGGGCTGCCTGTTCTGGCTGCGCGGACCCGATGGCGACCTGCGGGCGACGCTGGCGGCCTTTGGCGGCGGGCTTTCGGCGATCACCCTCGCCTTCGCCATGCCCGCCACCATGATGCTGGCCTTCCCGCTGGCGGTCATCAGCCTGATCGTCGGCTGCGCCCAGGCGACGACGGTGCGCCGTCCATTGCTGCCCTGGACCGGCCATTATGGCGCGGGCACCGGCTGGTTGCAGCGGCTGCGATCGCGCCCGTCCTGACAGCGCCGGGCGGTCTGCACGCGGAACGAAGCCGATCATCACGGGTTGGACCGGAAGAAAGAAGGTCGCCCGGTTCCCATGTCGTCCCCCGCCATCATCCACAGCCATGACGGCATGCCCGGCATCAGCCGGCGCGCGCTGAAGCAGGGATGGGCCTATCGCGCGGCGGATGGCAGCCGCATCACCGACCGGGACGAGATCGACCGGCTGAACGCGATCGCCATGCCGCCCGCCTATCGCGACTGCTGGTTCTGCCCCTCCCCCCACGGCCATATCCAGGCGACCGGCTATGACGAGCGGGGGCGCAAGCAATATCGCTATCACCCCGATTTCCGGGCTGCGCGCGAGGCGGAGAAATATGCCGGCTGCCCCGCCTTCGGCCGCGCCCTGCCGCAACTGCGGGCGCAGATGGAAGAGGATCTGGCGCGACGCGGCCTGCGCAAGGCGCGGACGATCGCGGCGGTGGTGCGGCTGCTGGACCTCGCCAAGCTGCGGGTCGGCAACGAACATTATGCCACCACCAACAAGAGTTTCGGCGCGACCACGCTGCGGCGGCGGCATGTCGACCTGAATGGCCGCAGCCTGACCCTGCGCTACCGCGCCAAGTCCGGCAAGGAGCAGCAGCTGAGCATCACCGACAGCCGCCTGCTGCGCTTCGTGCGGGCGGTGCAGGATCTGCCGGGCCAGCATCTGTTCCAATATCTGGACGAGGATGGCGAGGCGCGGCCGATCAGTTCGAGCGACGTCAACGCCTATATCGCGCAGGCCATGGGCGGCGACTTCACCGCCAAGCATTTCCGCACCTGGGGCGCGTCCACCATCGCCTTCGAGACACTGGCCGCTGGCCATGTCTCGCTCAAGGAGATGATCGACCCGGTCGCGGCGGCGCTGGGCAACACGCCGGCGATCAGCCGCAAATCCTATATCCACCCCGCCCTGATCGACCTGTGCAAGGACGGACAGGATGAATGGCGGCAGGGGCTTCGCCTGCCGCGCCGGACGCGCTATCTGTCGCGTCACGAACGCGGGCTGATCGCGTTCCTCGACGATCTGGCCAACGCGCCCCCGCTGGCAGCGGCGGCCTGATCGAGCCCACGGACCATCAATCAAGGATCAGCATGGCCAACAAGAACGACCCCGGCATCGACATCAATGTGCGTGCGCCCAACCTCACGGAAATGTGGCATTCGACCATCGCCTGGTTCCAGCTTCATTATATCCAGATCCTGATCGCCATCGGCGCGGCCACGATCATCTATCTGGCGCTCGCCACGTTGCGCCGGATCGGCACCAAGCATCGCGGCCGGCGTGGCGATCCGC
The DNA here is from genome assembly GCF_030128825.1 of Sphingobium sp. WTD-1. Classification (NCBI taxonomy): domain Bacteria; kingdom Pseudomonadati; phylum Pseudomonadota; class Alphaproteobacteria; order Sphingomonadales; family Sphingobiaceae; genus Sphingobium; species Sphingobium sp. WTD-1. Next base: position 96,057 of record NZ_CP119127.1, read on the forward strand.
TGGGCCTGGGCAATGTGCTGAGCCGCGCGGCGGCGCGCACCACGCAATATTTCATGATCATGGTCGCGGCGCGGCTGGTGGTGGTGTTCGCCGACGCGCCCACGTCGCTGGACAAGACCGTCACCTTCTTCTTCACCATCGCCGTGGTCGTGCAGGCCGCGATCTGGGCACGGGAGATCATCCTGGGCCTGATCGAGCGCAAGACGCTGGCCGACGATGGCCAGGGCGAGACGCTGGCCAATGCGATGGGCCTGATCCGTATCCTGGTGACATTTGCCCTGTTCGCGATCGCCGCGATCGTGGTGCTCGACAATCTGGGCGTCAATGTCACCGGTCTGGTCGCGGGTCTGGGCATCGGCGGCATCGCGATCGGCCTTGCCGCGCAGGGCATCTTCTCCGATCTGTTCGCGGCGCTGTCGATCATCTTCGACAAGCCGTTCCGCCAGGGCGAGATCATCACCTATGACCAGACCACGGCGCGGGTCGAGAAGATCGGCCTGAAATCCACCCGGCTGCGGGCGATGAGCGGCGAGAAGAAGGTGATTTCCAACGCCAATCTGCTGCAGAAGGAGATCACCAGCCTGCAGACGCTGATCCAGCGCCGCGTCACCTATGCCATCGGCATCATCTACCAGACGTCGGAGGAACAGGCCGAGGCGATCCCCACCATATTGAAGGAGATTGTCGAGGCGGAAGGCATGATCTTCGTCAATGCCGGGATCATAGCCTTTGGTGCCAGCAGCCTGGACTATCAGCTCAATTTCGATGTGCCCGACCCGGACCATCATGACTATTTCCAGATGCGCCATCGCATCGGCCTGGCCATCTGGAAACGGTTCAATGCCGAGGGTATCGAGTTCGCCTATCCAACCCAGACCAGCTTCACCGCAGCCCCCGACGGCAAGGCGATCATGCCCTATGCCGAGGTGCAGCCGGTGCGCCGCGTGGACGGATAGAACGGAACGCCTCGCTTCACCGCAGGACGGATTCGGCTGGTCCCCTTTCCGCTTGCCGGCGGGGACCAGCCGCGCCCTTACCGACCCATCACCAATGAACGATATGGATTTGCCATGAAAATGAACCGGATGGCGGCCCTTGGCCTGCTGATCGCTGCTCCCCTGATGGCGCCTGCCGCCCATGCCGAGGGACTGGGCGCCGAAGTCAATTATGGCCGCGCCGATGGCCATTGGGGCACCGAGATCGGCGCCGGCTATGCGTTCGACATGGCGGGCTTCAGCCTGACGCCGGGCGGCGGCGTCTATCTGCGCGATGGCGACACCAAGCTCTATGGCCGGGTCGAGGCGGCCTATACGATTCCCATGTCGGTCTCGATCGGTGCGGGCGTGCGCTTCAGCGGCGACAATACCCGCCCCTATGCGACGCTGGCGATGCCGCTGATCCCCAAGCTGCGTGCCAAGGCCAATGTCGGCCCGAAATATTATAGCGTCGGCCTGACGCTGGGTTACTGAGCCGAGACAATCCGTCGCGATCGGCGGACCCGGCAGGGTCACGCCGACGCGACAGCCCCGAAGTTCACGGTGTCGTCGAGCAAATCGGGCCGTTTGCGCCGGATATGCCTCCCCCACGCCCCTGTCACGCGACAACGGCGCGACACCTGGGTCACAACTGCCTGCCGATCGGGTCACGACCAGGCGACGGTGACGCGCCATCGAGGCGACACTTGGGTCACACCTCCTATGGGCGACGGGCGATGACGCGGATTGCATCGCCGAGGATAGACCAGAGAATGGCCGAGTAGGAAAGCGGCGCCGCTTGCTTCAGGCGGCTTCCCCCCCTCCACCATCCTGCGGATGGTCCCCCTCCCCGCACGCGGGGAGGAATGGTTTCAGCCCTGGCCCCAGAGCCTGCCGGGGTGGAGCAGGCCGTCGCGCAGCGGCAGGGCGCCGTCACGATCCTTCGCCAGCAGAAGAGCGCCGTCGAGATCGATCCAGTCGGCCCCTTGCGCCACCAGCGCGGCAGGCGCGATGCCGAGCGAGGTGCCGAGCATGCAGCCGACCATGATGCGAAAGCCGCGTGCCCGCGCTGCCTGCGCCAATGCCAGCGCTTCGGTCAGGCCACCGGCCTTGTCGAGCTTGATATTCACCGCGTCGAAATCGCCCAGCCGGTCGAGATCGGCGCGGGTGTGGCAGCTTTCGTCGGCGCAGAGCGGCAGCGGCGCCCGCAGGCCGGCCAGCCTGTCCTCCCGCCCGTGCAGGATCGGCTGTTCCACCATTTCCACGCCCAGTTCGGCGAGCGCCGCTGCCTCCGCCACGATGTCGCGGTCATGCCAGCCTTCATTGGCGTCGACGATCAGCCGAACGCCGGGTGCGCCGGCGCGCACGGCGGCGATGCGGGCATGATCGCCCTCCCCCGTCAGCTTGCATTTGAGCAGGCCAAATCCGCGCGCGACGGCGGCGCGGGCATCGGCCTCCATCCGCTCCGGTTCGCCCAGGCTGATGGTGAAGGCGGTGGGCAGCGGGACAGGCGCGGCAAGGCCGGCCAGTTGCCAGACCGGGACGCCGGCCCGTTTCGCCTCCAGATCCCACAGCGCGCAGTCGAGCGCGTTGCGCGCGGCGCCGCGCGGCATCGCCTGCAACAGGGCCTCGCGATCGAGCGGCCCGGCATAGGCGTTGAGCGCCGCCACGCAGCCCTGTGCGGTCTCACCCTCATAATAGATGGCCGTGCCCTCGCCCCGCCCGACATGATCGCCGTCACCCACGGTGCAGACGACGACGTCCACTTCCGTCTTGGCGCCACGGCTGATGATGAAGGCGCCCGCCACCGGCCAGCGTTCGACCGTCGCGGAAATTATACGGGTCATCGGCGTTTCCTGCGTGATGATTTGACCAATTCGACCGGCGTCATATGCGTGAAACAGGACGGACGGCATAGTCCCCGCCTTTGCGACAGGAGCGTATTTCCCCGTGACTTCCCGTGAATTGACCGGCTTCCTCTCGCTGCATGAATCCGAAGCCGTGACCGATACCCTGTCCCGCCGCGTCTCCGACATGGCATGGCGCCTGACCTTTGGCGCGATCGGCTGGCCCTGGCTGCTTGCCAGCCTGTCGGGCGGGCGCAAGGCGGACAAGCGCGCGCTGCTGGACGAATTGCAACTGCCCCATGACGCGCTGCCCCATCTGGGAAGCTGGAAGGCCGATGTCGGCTTCCTGCGCCATATCGTGCGCGAGATCGCCCGGCTGCGGCCGGCGCATGTCGTCGAACTGGGCGCGGGCGCATCCTCGCTGATCGCGGCGCGGGCGCTGCAATTGCATGGCGGCGGACAGTTGCACAGTTTCGACCAGCATGGCGGCTTTGTCGACGCGACCCGGCAATGGCTGGCCGACCATGCGCTGGACGTGGATATTCGCCATGCGCCGCTGATCCACGAAAGCGCCGACTGGCCGGGCCGCTGGTATGCGATCGACCGGCTACCCGAGCAGATCGACCTGATCATCATCGATGGTCCGCCCTGGAGCGTCCATCCACTGGTGCGGGGCGCGGCCGACAGCCTGTTCGCGCGCCTCTCGCCCCATGGCGTGGTGCTGCTGGACGATGCCGCACGGCCGGGCGAGCGGCTGGTCGCGCGCCGCTGGCGCAAGCGCTGGCCGCATATCGATTTCCGCCTGATGCATGACGGCACCAAGGGAACGCTGATCGGCCGGCGCCGCGACATGTCGCAGCCGGTGGCCAATGATAATGACATCGGGCACGGCTGGCGCCATGTCGGGCGGGCGGCGGCGATCGCCGCGCTGCTGGCGACGGGATGGATCGGCCGGGGCGCGCTGGGCGAATTTCCCCAGGCGGCGCAGGCCAGCACCTTCCTGGACGAGGCGGCCGCATCGCGCCGCGCCGGCCTGCTGCGCCAGCAAATGGAGTCTCAGGTCGAGAGCGCGAAGCTGGATGATGCCGAAATCCGGCGGTCGACCGGCATCGTGCTGCCGCGCCTGCCGGCCAATTGGCAAGTTACCGACGTGCAACTGGTTCCGTCCACGGACAGCGCCGCAATCGCGATCGCGCTGACCACCGAGAAGGGCGAACAATTGTCGCTGTTCGCCGACCGGGCCGAGACGCCGGCGGAAGGGCAGCCGTTGATCGCCCAGCGGCGGGACGGCGCGGTCGCCTATTGGGAGGCGGGCGACATGGCCTATGCCCTGACCGGCAAGGCGGATACGCCGCGCCTGATAGCGCTGGCGGAGCGCATCGCGCCGGCGGCCTGAGCGGCGGGATCGCGCGCGCCCATTGAGGCGGGCGCGCCGCGCTGCTAACGCCCCCGACATGGAGGATGCCCCCGAAGCCGCGCCGCGCCGCGCCGATCGCCCTGCCCTGTCGAGCCTGGCCATGCTGTGGCGCTTTGCGACGCGCTATCCGGCGCGGATCGCCGGGGCGCTGATCGCGCTGATCGTCTCTTCCGCAGCGACGCTGGCGATCCCTAGTGGCTTCCGGCTGGTGATCGACAAGGGCTTCACCGGCGGCGGCGATATCAGCCGCTGGTTCGAATATCTGTTCCTGCTGGTGGTGATCCTGGCGCTGGCGAGCGCGCTGCGCTTCTATTTCGTGTCCTGGCTGGGCGAGCGGGTGGTCGCGGACATTCGCAGCGCGACCCAGGCCAATCTGCTGCGCCAAGCGCCGGCCTTCTTCGAGGAAAACAGGCCGTCGGAGATCGCCTCGCGCATGACGGCGGATACCGCGATCATCGACCAGGTGGTCGGATCGACCGTGTCGGTCGCGCTGCGCAACCTGGTCACGGGCATTGGCGGCCTCATCTACCTGTTCATACTGGCACCCAAGCTGGCAGGACTGCTGATCCTGGGCATACCGGTGATCGTGCTGACATTGGTGACGCTGGGCCGGCGGGTGCGCAAATTGTCGCGTGCCAGCCAGGATCGGCTGGCCGAAGTCGGCAGCGTCACCACCGAGGTGCTGGGCGCGATGAAGATCGTCCAGGGCTTTGGCCAGGAAGGGCGCGAGGCGGCCCGGTTCGACGCGACCGTCGCGAGCGGCTTTGCCACCGCCCGGCAGCGCATATTGCTGCGCGCAGTGATGACCGCGATCGCCTTTGCCCTGGTGTTCGGGTCGATCACCGGCGTATTGTGGCTAGGCGCGATCGACGTCGCGGCGGGGCGGCTGTCGGGCGGCAGCATCGCGGCATTCGTGCTGACCGGCGGGCTGGTGGCCGGCGCCTTCGGATCCTTGTCGGAAAGCTGGGGCGACCTGTTGCGCGGCGCGGGGGCGGCGAGCCGGCTGGACGAGCTGATGGCGGCCGAGCCGGCCATCGCCGCGCCGGCGGCGCCGGTCGCGATCCCGACGTTGCCGCAAGGCGCGCGGCTGCGCTTCGACAATGTCCATTTCCATTATCCCACCCGGCCCGACCAGGCGGCGCTGAACGGCGTCACGATCGACATTGCGCCGGGCGAGACGGTGGCGGTAGTCGGCCCTTCGGGGGCGGGCAAGTCGACGCTGATCCAGCTCGCGCTGCGCTTCTATGATCCCGACCAGGGTGAAGTGCGGCTGAACGATGTGCCGCTGCCGGCCGCCGATCCTGCCGCGCTGCGCGCCGCGATGGCGATGGTGCCGCAGGACAGCGTGATCTTCGCCGCCTCCGCCCGCGACAATCTGCGCTATGGCAAATGGGATGCGAGCGACGAGGAGATATGGGCGGCGGCGCGGGCAGCCAATGCCGAAGCCTTCCTGCGTGCCCTGCCCGAGGGGCTGGACAGCCATCTGGGCGAAGGCGGCGCACGACTGTCGGGCGGACAGCGCCAGCGCGTGTCGATCGCCCGCGCGCTGCTGCGCGATGCGCCGATCCTGTTGCTCGACGAAGCTACATCTGCGCTCGACGCGGAATCGGAGCAACTGGTCAAGGATGCGCTCGACCGGCTGATGCAGGGGCGCACGACGATCGTCATCGCCCATCGGCTGGCGACGGTGCGGGCGGCCGACCGGATCATCGTGCTGGATCAGGGCCGGATCGTGGAAGAAGGCGACCACGCCACGCTGGTGGCGCTGGGCGGGCTTTATGCGCGGCTGGCCAGCCTGCAGTTCCAGGACCAGCTGGACGGCTGAGGCGCCGTCCGCCGAGAAGTGCGGTCAGCGGCCGGACAGGCTGCGCTGGATGATATAGTCGAAGATGGCGGGATGGAGCGGGCGCTCGAAGGTGCAGCCCGATTCATGCGCGCGCACCCATTGAACGCGCGCGCGGCGCCCCTCGAAGCCCGGCAGCATGATCCACAATTCGCTGCCGACGGTGAGCTTCATGAAGCTGTGCAGGCGAAAGCCGGTGAGCGACATGTCGGCGATATTGCTGGTGAACCAGGTTTCGCCCGGACGCCGCACCTTGACGCTGATCACGACGTCGCGCCGTTCGGCAAGCCGCCCCTTGCGTTCCAATTCCGTCAGTCGTTCAGCGCCCATGGTCCACATCCACCCATTCCCCTTCAGCATCGCGCAGGAAGGTAAGGGAAATGTTAAGCCAGCGACCGGCAGGCACAAAAAAGGGGCTGCCGAAGCAGCCCCTGTCCATAGCCCGATCTTGATCGCCCGATGGGTCGGAGACGGGAAGTCTGAGACCGACGCTCCCGGACGAATCGCGGATCAGAAAGCGCTATATTGTTCGTTGCCGACGAAACCCAGCTTGGTCACGCCCGCACGCTTGATCTCCGCCAGAACCTCGTCAACGACGACGTAGCGGGTCTGCGCGTTGGGCTGGAACTGCAGTTCCGGCTCGACGGGCAGACGCAGCGACTGCTGCAGATACTGACGCAGGGTCAGCAGGTCGATCGGCGCACCGTTCCAGCTGATCACGCCGCCGGCATCGATCGCGACCTTGTTCTTGACAGGGTCGACCACAGTGTCGCTCGGAGGCGCGTTCTGCGGCAGATCGATCTTAACCGCGTGGGTCTGGATCGGAATGGTGATGATGAACATGATGAGGAGAACGAGCATGACGTCGATCAACGGCGTCGTGTTCATTTCCATCATCGGCTCGCCATCATCGGAGCCCATGCTCATGGCCATAGCGAATTCTCCTTAATCAGCCGGTCAGAGGCGGGTCGTCGACGTGCCGGGTTCCGGCTCGGAGATGAAGCCCACCTTCGGGAAACCGGCGCGCTGCATCGTGTAGATGGTGCCGCCGATGCAACGATAGGGGGTATTGATGTCGCCGCGGATATGCACTTCGGGCAAATCTTCAGGCGTCATATTTTCAACGCCGCCGGCCTTCTTGATGTCCGCTTCCAGCTTGGCCACGGCACGATCAAGCAGATCATCGGAACTGACCTTGGTCAGGTTCCAATATACCGCACAGCTGCCGTCGGGCGCAGAGGTGACCGACAAAGAAACATTTTCCGGCTTCGTCGTGGTCGGCTCGAAAGCCACCTTGGGAAGCTGCAGCTCAACCGTCTGGACGACGACCGGGACCGCGATGAGAAAGATGATGAGCAGCACCAACATGACGTCGACGAGCGGCGTCGTGTTGATGTCGGACAAGGGCTTGTCGTCACCGCCGCCGGGGCCAACACTCATTGCCATTGATACTATCCTAACCTTGGTGTCGATGGTGCCCCGTTGAACGGGGCCCCTGTCCGGCAGGGTGCCAAGTGATCGCAGCCGTCACCCGGCACCCGAACCGGCGTCTTAAGGCGATTAGGCCTTGGTCGGCGCAGCGGCCGGCTTGGCAGCAGCGGCCGGAGCGGCAGCAACGGTCGGCTTCACGGCGCCGTCCGAAACCAGATAGGCCAGCAGGTCGACGGTGAAGCCGTTCAGCTGTTCGGCGATCGACTTGTTGCGACGCTGCAGGAAGTTGTAGGCCAGAACGGCGGGAACGGCCACGGCCAGACCCAGAGCGGTCATGATCAGAGCTTCACCGACCGGGCCGGCAACGGCGTCGATCGAGGCCTGACCGGCAGCGCCGATCTTGATCAGGGCGCGGTAGATGCCGATAACGGTACCGAACAGACCGATGAACGGCGAGGTCGAACCGACGGTGGCGAGGAAGGCCAGACCGCCACCCAGCGACGAGTTGATCGCGGCTTCCGAACGCGCCAGCGAGCCGTGCAGCCAGTCATGGGCTTCGACCGGATCCTTCAGCTTGCCATGCTCTTCCTGAGCCTTGATGCCGTCATCGACGATCTGCTTGTAGGCCGAGTTCTTTTCGAGCTTGGCCGAAGCTTCCTTCAGCGAACCAGCGCGCCAGAAGGTCGCACGGATCTTCTTGCCCTGGCTGATCACCTTCTGCTGTTCGATCAGCTTGGTGAACAGGATGTAGAAAGTGCCAACCGACATGGCGCAGAGGATGATGAAGACGGTCCAGGCAATGGTGCCGCCCTGCTCCAGGGCTTCCATCAGGCCGTACGGGTTTTCCGGCTTGGGCGCCGCGGCTGCGAGATACATCAACATGTTCAAGACTTCCCTCTCAAAAGGATCATGAAAGGGGAGGGCGGCGCCGGGCGCCTGCCCTCCCGTTTAAATTACTGCGGGATCCGCCACTGAATGCGGTTCGCGTAGGTCGACGGGATCTTGTTACCCTGGTCATCTTCCGCGGGGCTAAAGCGCGCGCGGCGGGAAACCAGCTTACAAGTTGCGTCGTCCAGTTCAGGCGAGCCACTCGACTGCGTAACGCTGCAGCTCGTGACACGGCCATCGGCACCCACTTCAAGACGGAAACCAGTGGTCCCCTGCTTTTCTTCACGCAGAGCGCGCGAAGGATAGTCTTCCGTGGTTGCCCAGGAACCCGGATTACCACGCGGCTGCACACCCTTTGCAGCCTGCTTTGCGGCGGGCGGCGGCGGGGGTGCCGGCGGCGGTGCGGCGACCGGAACCTCATTGAATACCGGCGGCGGCGTCCGAACCGTCTGGATCGGCGGCGCGGGGGCCGGGGTCTGGACGATCGGCGGCGGCGCGACGACCGGCGGAGGCTCAATCGGCTTGTCCGGCGGCGGCGGCGGCGGCTCCTCGTCAGGTGGCGGGGGCTCCTCCTTCACGTCGATCACGTTCAGCTGTTCCGCCGCCTTTTTGACATATTTCATGCCAAGACCGGTGACGAAGGCATAGCCGAGAACAGCGTGAATCAGGGCGACGATGACGATCGATATCGTACGACTCGATCCTTGCGAGTGGTCAGCATAGGCCATTCGGCAACGACACTCCTTAACTCATCTTACCAGTGGGTTGTACAAATCAGCCAAAAACGGCCCGAGCTGCCCGGGGGTATCCCCGACCACCTTTGGCCCTTATCCGTCCATTTGCTACCGTGCGAACTCCTATCGCGGCGCATCGTGGCACGCAAACGCTTTATCGAACTACCGGCTTGCGTTTACCATCACACACCGGAATGACTTGCCTGTGACATCCCTGCCACGGGCTGATAGCATAGGACGAAGATGCAGAAGAAATCCACCACGGCCATGAAGACGCTTGCTTCGCTGTGCCTCATTTCCGCCTCATATACCGCCGTTTTTCCGGCATTTTCTCAGACAAATTCGATGACAGCGCAATCATCGACGGTCGCCGCCGGATTGACCTATGCCGACATTGCCGACCTTTCCGATGCGGCACCGATCGTTGCCAACGTGCGCATTAGCAACATCGTCCCATTGAAGCCCGAACAGGCTCCGGATGTGCCGGCAGGCTATCGCAGGCTCTATATCGAGGCCGAAGTGACCGCACTGATTCGCGGCGAAGGGGGTATCAGCCCGACCGTCGGCTATCTTTATGACGCTCGCCTCGATTCGAAGGGCAAGATGCCCAAGCTGAAAAAGGCGCAGGTGCTGCTGTTCGCCCGTCCGGGCGGGCGTCCGGGCCAGATTCAGCTGATCGCGCGCGATGCGCAGATCGCCGCCACGCCCGCCGAGGTCGAACGGGTGAAGGCCGTGCTGTCCGCGCTGGTCGCGCCCGATGCCGCACCGCGAATCACCGGCCTGGGTGATGCCTTCCATGTGGCCGGTACGATCGCCGGCGAAGGGGAGACCCAGATTTTCCTGCGGACGGAAAATGGCGACCCGGTGTCGCTGTCGATCATCCGCCGTCCCGGACAACAGCCCAGCTGGGCCGTGGCGCTGGGCGAAATCGTCGATGAAGCTGCCCGCGCGCCCGCCCCTGGCAGCCTGCTCTGGTATCGGCTGAGCTGTAGCCTGCCGGCCAATCTGCCAGCGCAATCGGTCCGCACCCTGGCGGTGCAGGACGCTGAATCCGCACGCGCGGATTATCAGTTCGTCCTGAACGCGCTCGGCCGTTGCGCACGCAATCGAAAGCCGATCTGACCGACCACGCACTTATCTTTCAATCGGGCGCCGCCGTGCTTTTCCTTGGACAGCGGCGCTCGGGCCGCTATCAGCGCGGCTCTTACAGTGCGAAGGACCAGGAAACGCCATGACCAATCTCCACCGCCATGCCCCGCTGCGCGTCGCGCTCGTTGGCCTCGGAACGGTGGGTGGCGGCGTCATTCGCCTGCTCAACACCAATGGCGACCTGATTGCCCGCCGTGCCGGCTGCCCGGTGCAGGTGGTCGCCATCTCCGCACGCGACCGCAACAAGGATCGCGGCGTCGACCTGTCCCCCTATGAATGGGTCGATGACATGACGACGCTGGCGACCCGCGACGATATCGACGTGGTGGTCGAACTGATCGGTGGCGCCGACGGCCCCGCCCTCACCCTTGCCCGCCAGTGCCTGGCCGCCGGCAAGCCGTTCGTCACCGCCAACAAGGCGATGCTGGCCCATCATGGCCTCGACCTCGCCAGTCGGGCGGAGAAGGCGGGCGTGGCGCTGAAATATGAAGCGGCGGTCGCTGGCGGCATCCCGGTCATCAAGGGCATGCGCGAAGGCGCGGCGGCCAACGAGATCAGCCGCGTCTACGGCATCCTCAACGGCACCTGCAATTACATCCTGACCACCATGGAAAAGGAAGGCCGGGGCTTTGACGAGGTGCTGAAGGAAGCCCAGGAACTAGGCTATGCCGAGGCAGATCCGAGCTTCGACATTGACGGCGTCGATGCCGCGCACAAGCTGACCATCCTCGCCAGCCTGGCCTTTGGCACCGAACTGGACTTCGACCATGTCGCCACCACCGGCATCCGCCATGTGATCGCCGCCGACATTGCCGAGGCAGCGGCGCTGGGCTTCCGCATCCGCCTGGTCGGCATGGCCGAGAATGGCCCGGAAGGGCTGTTCCAGCGCGTCCATCCGATGCTGGTGCCGCTCGACCATCCGCTGGCCCATGTCGATGGCTCGCTCAATGCCGTCGTGGCCGAGGGCAATTTCGTCGGCCGTCTCTTCTTCCAGGGGCGTGGCGCGGGCGACGGCCCGACCGCTTCGGCCGTGGTCGCCGACCTGATCGACGTGGCGCGGGACGAATATGGCGATGCGCTGGCAATGCCGGTCGCCGCCCTGACCCCGCAGCAGCCGGCAGACGCCGGCCAGCGGATCGGCCGCGCCTATCTGCGCTTCAAGGTGCAGGATCGCCCCGGCGTGCTGGCCGAGATTGCCGCCGCGACCCGCGATGCCGGCGTCTCGATCGAGAGCATGATCCAGCGCGGCGCCAACCAGGCCGATGGCGTGCTGGTGGCGATCGTCACCCATGCCGGCGAGGAACGCTGCGTGCGCGAGACGCTGGAGCGGCTGGCCGGCTCCGACAGCCTACTCGACACGCCGATGGTCATGCATATTCTGGATTGAGCCGACAGGCCCAGTGCTGGTTCAGTGCTGGCCCGCGCCCCTGACCTGATCCGGCAGGGGCGGCGGCGGCGCCATGTCGGCGTCGGGGTCCAGCAAATGGGTGATGACCTTGCCGGCCAGCATTGCCGCGCCCAGGATCGGCACGCCGCCGCCGACGCAGCCCGCCCCCTGCCCGCCGACGACGCCACAGGCGCCTTGCCTGGGTGCGGCAGCGGAAGCGCGCGGCGCATCGCCGGCAAGCGGTCGCCCCTCAACCGGTTCGCGCGGCAGGGGCAGCCTTTCCTTCGCATTGCGTTCCGCCCGGCTGCCGCAGACGACGATGCCGCCGCCGCTGCGATCGCACGGCCGCACCACGGCAGTGCGCGCCTGATATTGCTCCATCGCGGTGCGCTGGGCGAGCGGCGCCCCTTCGACCGGCACGACTTCCTGCGCGGCCGCCGATGGCATGCCCAGAATCAGAAGAAGGATACCGCAAAGGCGCATTTGCATATCTGAACAGGCGAAGATGGCGGGATGATGGCGACCGGCCATGCCGCAGCGGCAGCATTGGCGCGCCCACCCGTTGCTTCCCGACCATGAAAAGCGCCGTTGCACCGGCAAGTTGGGTCGACAAGGCGGGACGGACATCCTATCGCCCTCCTCAATGATTTTCAGCAGAGGGATGGCTATGGTGCAGGCTAGTTCGATACTCGATCGCGTCTTGGTGCTTGAAATGGTGCGTGTCACCGAAGCGGCTGCGATTGCAGCCTCCAAGCTGATTGGTCGAGGCGACGAGAAGGCCGCCGACGCCGCTGCGGTCGAGGCGATGCGCCTGGCCTTCAACGACCTTTATATGGACGGCACCGTCGTGATCGGCGAAGGCGAGCGCGACGAGGCACCGATGCTCTATATCGGCGAGAAGGTCGGCAATGCGATCGGCAAAGGCCCCAAGATCGACATCGCGCTCGATCCGCTGGAAGGCACCACCATCACCGCCAAGGCCGGCCCCAATGCGCTGGCCGTGCTCGCCATTTCGGAAGAAGGCGGCCTGCTCAACGCGCCCGACGTCTATATGGACAAGATCGCCGTCGGTCCGGGCTATCCCGACGACATCATCGACCTCAACAAGTCGGTGAAGGAGAATGTCGAGGCAGTAGCCCAGCACAAGGGCGTCGATCCGCATGAAATCATCGTCTGCGTGCTGGATCGCCCGCGCCACGAGAAGCTGATCGCCGAACTGCGCGCGATCGGTTGCGGCATCATGCTGATCCCGGACGGCGACGTTGCCGGCGTGATCGCGACCACCGATCCCGAAACCACGATCGACATCTATATGGGATCGGGCGGCGCGCCCGAGGGCGTGCTGGCCTGTGCCGCGCTGCGCTGCGTCGGAGGTCAGTTCAAGGGCCGCCTGCTGTTCCGCAACGATGACGAGAAGCAGCGCGCCTACAAGTGGGGCATCACCGACCTGGACAAGGTCTATGACCTCAAGGAACTGGCCAAGGGCGACTGCATCTTTGCCGCGACCGGTGTGACCGACGGGTCGCTGCTGGCCGGCGTGAAGCGCCTGCCCGGCGACAAGCTGACCACCGAGAGCGTGGTGATGCGCGCCAGCACCGGCACCGTGCGCTGGGTCAAGGGCGAGCATCGCGTGGAGCGCAAGGACGCCTGATCGGGCGCACTGGACGGAAAGACGAAGGGGGCCGAAAGGCCCCCTTTTTCGTGGTCATCGATGCGGGAGGATTCGTCCCCGATAATCGCCAGCGGTCAGTGGCTGGCGCGGTGGTTGAGATCGTGTCCGAGCGCGAGGATGGCGACGCCAAGCAACGTATAGGCGCTTTCCTGCCAGCCATGGTCCATGGTCAGCGCGCCGGCCATGATGCCCAGGCCCAGCGAACCGATCGCCGCCGGCATCATGAAGCGATGGACGAGCGCGCCATGGCCGAGCGCGATCGCGCCCATCAGGATGGCGAGCGCCAGCCCCGCTTCATGGAAGATCGGGCTGCCGAAGATCCCGCCAGCCGACGCCAGCAGGCCCAGCACGACCGCCGTCAGGAAGCAATGCGCGACGCACAGGCCCGAGAGCGCCATCGCGAGGCGATCGAGGCGGCCGGATTCCAGAGCGTGGCGGAGGCTGGACGACATGGTGCGCGTTACATAGTCGAGAGCGGCATAAGTTACAACATAACATCACCGATTTTTCCGGCGGGAAAGACGCTCTCGTTCCGCCGGATCATCAGGCGGCGAAGCGCAGACAGTTGCGACCGCTGCCCTTGGCGGCATAGAGCGCCTTGTCCGCCGCCTCCATCAGGGTCGCGGCGCTGGCGCAGCCGTCCAGTTCGACAAGGCCCGCGCTGAAGGTGATGGCAATATCCTCGCCATTGCCGAGCGGGAAAGGCCGCACCCCGACGCGGGTGCGCAGATGCTCGCAGATGCGTTCGGCCCGTTCCAGATCGACATCGGGCAGCAGCACGGCAAACTCCTCGCCGCCCAGACGACCGATGCTGCCGGTGCCGCGCAGTGCCTGGCGCAGCCGCTCGACAAAGCCGACCAGTACCCGGTCGCCGGCGGCATGGCCGTGACGGTCATTGACCGACTTGAAATGATCAATGTCGATCAGCAGCAGGCAGGCCCGTCCACCGGCGGCGACGCGGGCGATCTGCTCGTCCAGCTTTTCCTGGAACGCGCGGCGGCTGTCGGCGCCGGTCAGGGCATCCTGCGCCGCGGCCTGGTGCAGCGCCCGCTGGCGCGCCTTGTGGCGGGAAATGTCGCGCACCGTGCTGATGACGCCGATCGCCCGCCCCTGCTCGTCCAGCACGGCGCGGACCAGCATCTCATACCAGTCGCAATCATTGTCCGGCCGGTTGGGGCGAAATTCGACCGCATGCGCCTCCCCCGGATGGGCGAGCGCGCGGCGATGGGTGACGATCGCGAAGGGGCGATATTCCGGGTCGATCAGGTCAACGGCTGGCTGGCCCAGCAGTTTGTCCGCATCAATGCCGATCTGGTCGACGGCCGAAGGCGAGACATATTGGATGATGCCGTCGATGCTGAGATTGACCACGCCGTCGCCGCTATGTTCGGCGAAGGCCCGATAGCGCGCCTCGCTGTCCCGCAACATGCGGATCAGGCGGCGACGGCTGTTGAGTTCGGCCGCCACGGGAACCGACAGCAGGAAGCTGAGCGCGAGATAGAATTGGAAGAACTGGATGCGTTCGGGGATATCGGCCGCGACCAGCCGGAGCGGGCCATGGCCGGTCATGGTCGCGGTGCCGCCGATCAGGGCGAGAATGACGATCGCCGCCGCCGCCCCCGCATAGCCGGTGCGAAAGGCGATCAGCACCAACGGCAACAGCGAGGCGAACAGCATCGGATAATCGACGCGATAGAAGATCCACCAACTGCATAGGGCGAAGGCAGACAGCAGACCGAACGCCTCCAGCCGCTCGATCGGCCGGGCCTGGCGCGCCCAGCGGCTGACCTCGCCCTGCAGCAGGATCAGCAGCAGGGGCGTGCAGATGAGGCCACCCAGCACATGGCCGCTATACCATTGCAGCCAGATATGGGGGAAATTGCCATCCAGCAGGAAAGCGACCACCAGTCCGGCGGCGATGCCGGCGAGGATGTTCGCTACGCCGGCGAGCGCAGCCACGAAAATGCTCAATTCGCGCATCGATCCGCCGATCTGCCGCCCGACATTCATCCGGCGACAGATATAGGCGACGACCAGCGCCTCGCCGGCATTGATGAAAGCCATCGGCACCGCCGCGAGCGGCCCCATGCCGAACAGGGCGGTCGCGATCGTGCTGGCAATCATGCAAGAGATCAGGAGGCGCGGCCAGGCGCGCATCCGCGCGGTCATCATTTCCGCCATCAGCAGGGCATTGGCACCCCAGATGAAGGCCAAGCCGCCTTCGAATCGCGAAGTCAGCAGAGCAAGCGACGCGACCGCAAAGTAAAGCAGGCCGGTAAATACCGACATTTTCAGGGAGATATGGCGAAGGGCGGACCGCGTCATGTTCCCATCCGGGTTAAGCGGACAATGTTAATATATATTCCTATGCCCCGGACTATTTCTTGCCGAATATATGCAATCAGGCCCCGGCGCTATTAGCCGGGGCCTGATTTTGGAATATTGCAAGTCTATTCAACTGGATGCGTCAGCCAACAGCGCATCGGTCGGGGCCGAAATCGACGGATTGCGATCCTTGATCGTGGCCCGCGCCTGGCGCACGCCGGCGCCATAGTCGGAATGGACCTGGTCGAAGAGCTTGCACTGGCGCTCCTCGATCTCGTCCGGGATATCGCCCATGGCGGCGGCGATATTGGCGAAGAGACGCGCCTTCTGCGCATCGTCGAACAGGTTGAACAGCGCGCGCGGCTGGCCGAAATCATCATTGCCTTCGCGATGATTATAGCGGTCGGCATCGCCCGAAATCTTCAGCGGCGGCTCCAGGAAGCGCTGATCCTCGACCGGGCCGCCAAAGCTGTTGGGCTCATAATAGGCGGCCGGGTTCGGATTGTTCGGGAAGAAGCGCATCGCCCCGTCCTTGTGATAATGATGCACTGGGCATTTGGGGGCATTGACCGGCAGCGCCTCATAATGGGTGCCGATCCGATGCCGGTGCGCGTCCGCATAGGAGAAGATGCGTGCCTGCAGCATCTTGTCGGGCGAGAAGCCGATGCCCGGCACGATGTTGGAGGGCGAGAAGGCGGCCTGTTCGATCTCCGCGAAATAATTGTCGGCGTTGCGGTTCAGCTCCAGCACGCCAACGTCGATCGGCGGATAATCGGCATGCGGCCAGACCTTGGTGAGGTCGAACGGATTATAGGGCGTCTTGTCCGCATCCAGTTCGGGCATGATCTGGACCTGCATCTTCCATTTGGGGAAGTCGCCCTTCTCGATCGCCTCGAACAGATCCTCCTGCGTGGATTCGCGGGTGCGGCCGACGACATCGGCCGCTTCCTCGTTGGTCCAGTGGCGGTGGCCCTGCATCGTCTTGAAGTGGAACTTCACCCAGAAACGCTCGCCGGCGTCGTTGATGAAGCTGAAGGTGTGGCTGCCATAGCCGTTGATATGGCGCACATCGGTCGGCAGGCCGCGATCCGACATCAGGATCGTCACCTGATGCAGCGATTCCGGCGACAGCGACCAGAAGTCCCACATTGCCGTGGGCGAGCGCAAATTGGTGCGCGGATGGCGCTTCTGCGTGTGGATGAAATCGGGGAATTTCAGCGGATCGCGCACGAAGAAGACCGGCGTGTTGTTGCCGACCAGATCCCAATTGCCTTCGGGCGTATAGAATTTCATCGCGAAGCCGCGCACGTCGCGCTCGGCATCGGCCGCGCCCAGTTCGCCCGCCACCGTCGAGAAGCGCAGGATCATCGGCGTTTGCGCGCCCGGCTGGAGCGCCTTCGCCTTGGTATATTTGGAAATGTCGCCGGTGATGGTGAGCGTGCCATAGGCGCCCCAGCCCTTGGCATGGACGACACGTTCGGGGATGCGTTCGCGATTCTGGTGCGCCAGCTTTTCGAGCAGCTGATAATCCTGAAGCAGCAGCGGGCCGCGCGGGCCTGCGCTCAGGCTGTTCTGGTTATCGGCAATCGGCGCGCCCGCGCTCGTCGTCATCACTGGCTTATCGACCATATCGTCCTCCTCAGCTTTGGATGAGAACAGGCTAAGGCCCCGCGAAGTTTCAGAAAAACTGATTAAATCGGATTGGGTGATCGATTTTTACGGTCAATCTGAAAATCGCCCGGGTCAGGAGGTCAGCGCCCGATCGCGCAGGCGGTGCCATGCCGACAGTCGCGCACCGCGCGGCTGCGGCAGCATTGCCGGATCAAATCGAGTCGTCTTCCCTGCCATCGTCGCGGCCTCGTCCAGGGAGCGGAACAATCCAGCCCCCAACCCTGCCAGCATGGCTGCACCCAGCGCCGTGGTTTCCACATCCGCCGGACGGTCCACACTGATATCGAGCATATCAGCGATATCCTGGGCGATCCAGTCATTGGCGCTCACGCCGCCATCGATCCGCAGCTGGCGCCAGGGCGCGCCGTCGGCGGCGAAGGCGGTGGCGAGGTCGGACAATTGATGCGAAAGGGATTCGAGCGCGGCGCGGACGATATGCGCACGGGTCGATCCCTGGGTAAGACCGGCGATGACGCCGTTCACGTCGGGCCGCCAGTGCGGCGCGCCCAACCCCGCCAGCGCCGGCAGCATCAGCACGCCGCCGCTGTCCGGCACGGAGCGGGCCAGCGCCTCCGTCTCCGCCGCCGATCCGATCAGGCCGAGCTGATCGCGCAGCCATTTGATGAGATTGCCGGCGATGAAGATCGATCCTTCGAGCGCATAGATGCGCTGGTCGCCGATCCGGTAGAGCAGGGTGCCGAGCAGGCGATGGCGCGAGGTAGGCAGTTGCGCACCCATATTGGCAAGGATGAAGGCGCCGGTGCCCAGGGTCGCCTTGGCATCGCCCGGCGTCAGGCAGGCCTGACCGATGCTGGCCGCCTGCTGATCTCCGGCCAGTCCGCGGATCGGGATGGCGCCGCCGAACAATTCCCCCAGCGTCTCGCCAAAGGCGCCGGCATTGTCGACGATTTCGGGGAGCGCAGCGCGGGGCACGCCGAACAGGTCGCACAGCGCCGGATCCCAATCGGTGCCATCGAGCGCCACCAGCTGGGTGCGGCTGGCATTGCTGGCGTCGCTGACATGCAGGCCGCCGGTCAGCTTCCACACCAGCCAGCTTTCGATCGTGCCGAACGTGAGCGCATCCCCCGCCTCTGCCACGGCCGGCACATGGTCGATCATCCAGCGCATCTTGCTGGCGGAAAAATAGGGATCGACGACGAGGCCGGTGCGCTGTTGCAGCATCGCTTCATGGCCGGCTTCGCGCAGTACCGTGCATTGCGCCGCCGTGCGCCGATCTTGCCAGACGATGGCGGGCGCCAGCGGTTCGCCGGTGCGCCGGTCCCAGGCAACCACCGTCTCGCGCTGGTTGGTGATGCCGATGGCGGCGATCCGGTCGGCGCCGCCCGCCCGGTCGACCATCTGGCGGGCGCAATCGCGCGTACGGATCCAGATTTCGGCGGCGTCATGCTCGACCCAGCCGGGCTGTGGATAATATTGGGTCAGTTCCGCCTGCGCCATCGCAATGCGGCGGCCATCGGGGGCGTAGAGCATCGCGCGGGTCGAGGTCGTCCCCTCGTCCAGCACCAGCAGATAGCGGTCGGTCATGCCCTCTCCTCAAGCCAGGCATCGAGCGCGGCCAGTTGCGCGGCATCGAAGCGCAGGCCCAGCTTGGTCCGGCGCCAGAGAATATCCTCGCTGGTCTGTGCCCATTCGCGCGCGAGCAGGTAGCAGAGTTCCGCTTCGGTCAGGCCATGGCCGAAATCCCGGCCCAGGTCCGACCAGTCGCGCGCCGCGCCCAGCCAGTCGCGGGCGCGGGTGCCATAGGCGCAGCCGATCCGTTCGGCCGTGTCGAGATCGAGGAAGGGATAGTCGCCCGCCAGCGCGGCGACGAGATCGGCCAGGCCGGTCATCGGGAAATCGCCGCCGGGCAGCGGCGCATCCGCCGTCCAGTCATCGCCCGCGAGCGCAGGCAGGAGCGGCTTCAGCAGCGCGATCGCCTCGGCCGCGAGATGGCGATAGGTGGTGATCTTGCCGCCATAGATGCTGAGCAGCGGCGGCGCGTCCTCCTCCCGATCAAGATCGAGATGATAGCCGCGCGTCGCCGATTCCGGCCGGGCCGATCCGTCGTCGATCAGCGGCCGGACACCGGCAAAGGACCAGATAACATCGGCGGGGCTGATCGAGCGGGCGAAATAGCGGTTCGCACCCTCGCACAGATAGGCGATTTCCTCGGCACTGGCCTCGATCGGATCGACGCCGTCCTGATGGTCGCGGTCGGTGGTGCCGATCAGCGTGTAGAGATGCTGATAGGGGATGGCGAAGAAGATGCGGCCGTCGGGCAACTGGAAGAAATAGGCCATGCCATGGTCGAACAGGCGCGGCACGACGATATGCGATCCGCGCACCAGCCGGATGAGCCGGTCGGCGCGGCGATCGGCGCGGTCGAGCAGGTCGAGCACGGCGGGTCCGGTAGCATTGACCACGACCCGCGCATCGAAGGTCTGCGCCTGCCCCGCCGCGTCGCAGGCATGGATGCGCCAATGATCGCCGGCCTGCTCCAGCCGCAGCACCTGCGTACGGGGACGGATATCGGCGCCATGATCGGCGGCGTCGCGGGCGTTGAGGATGACCAGTCGCGCGTCATCGACCCAGCCGTCCGAATAGACATAGGCAGGGCCGAACCCCGCCCGCAGCGGCGCGCCGGCGACATGCTGGCGCAGGTCGATCGCCTGCGTCGCCGGCAGCGCGCGGCGGCCACCGATATGATCGTAGAGGAAGAGGCCGAGGCGCAGCAGCCAGCACGGCCGCAGTCCCTGGACCCAGGGCAGGACGAAGCGCATCGGCTGGATGATGTGCGGCGCGATGCGCCACAGCCTCTCCCGTTCGGCCAGGGATTCGCGGACCAGACCGAAGGCGCGATGTTCCAGATAGCGCAGCCCGCCATGGATGAGCTTGGTCGAGGCCGAGGAAGTGCCCTGCGCCAGGTCGCCGCGTTCGAGCAGCAATGTACTTGCCCCCCGCCCCGCCGCATCACGCGCGATGCCGCACCCGTTCACCCCGCCGCCGATCACGGCAAGGTCGTGGATGAAAGGGGCCGTCTCCTGCGTCACGCCGCTGTTCTAGCGGCAAAATGCTGCCCCCGATATTAACGAAGGCAAGATCGTGAAAATTCATCCGGCCGGCGGCACGCGCGGTCGCCCATGCCGCCGGCCGGATGTCTGCCCGCCCCCACGCGCGTCAGAAGGGCGCGCCGTCAGGCGAGGCTGTCGACCACCAGTCCGCTATTGCTGCTGCTCGTCGCGCTGCTGGTCGATCCATAGAGCGACTGGCTGAGGCTGGAGCGGAGATTTTCGAGGAAGGCGATGATCGAATCCAGCTGATCGGTGGCACTGGTCGCACTCGTCTCGCTGGTCGTGCTGCCGTCGTCATCGCTGCTGTCCTCGGCCGGGCGCGGTGGCGGCGGACCGCGCATGCCCTGTGGCCCCTGCATCCCGTCCATGGCGGCCAGACCGTCGATGCTCATGCCGTCGCCGCCATCGGCCGACGCCGCCGCGCCGCCCGGCCCCTGGGCAAAGAGGCTTTGGAGCTGCGCCGCCTGATCCTCGGTCAGGGTGCCGGCCGATACCTGATCATCGATCAGGGAATCGATCCGGTCCTTCATCGAGGACGGGTCGAGCCGTGAACTGCCCGAACTGGCGGAGGCACTGAGCGCGGAATCGATGGAATCGAGCGCGGTTTCGAGCGCGTCGCCATCCGTTTCCGAGATGGAACCGGCCTCCACCGCGGCGTCGATGCGATTGGTCATCGACATGCGCGGCGATGGCGGCATGGTCATGCTGTTGTAACTGCTGATAGTCGTCATGCTGGAAGTCCCCACTTCGTTTAGCGGGACCATTCATGCCGAATAAGCCTGAAAAAACATTGTATTTCAATCATGTAATTGATTGAAATAGAGGCGCTACACTGACCAAGAAAAGGTTAAGCGCGCGCCCTTACCCGATGATATCAGGCCTTTTCCAGCGTGCATTGCAGCGGATGCTGGTTCTGCCGGGCGAAATCCATCACCTGATTCACCTTGGTCTCGGCCACTTCATAGCTGAAGATGCCGCACACGCCGACGCCGCGCTGATGGACGTGCAGCATCACCCGCGTCGCTTCCTCCATATCCATGCGGAAGAAATGCTGGAGGACATGCACGACGAACTCCATCGGGGTGTAATCGTCGTTCAGCATCAGCACCTTGTAGAGCGACGGCTTCTTGGTGCGGGTACGCGTGCGCGTGGCCACGCCGATGTTCGGGTCATTGTCGCCCGTATCGTCCTGGTCGGGACCGGCCGTGAAGGGGATAGCCGCCGATGCGCTGATGAGATGCTTCATGATGGTGAAGGATATGGCGATTTGTCTCGCCAAGGCAAGGGGGCGGACCGCGTGCTATCGCGGCGTAACCATGTTTCCGCCGCAAGTCATGACATGGAAAAGGGCGCCGCTTCCATGAAAGCGACGCCCTTATCTGTCATTCCGTTCGGAAGAGCGGCCCGCCTCAGGCGGCGAGCGACTTCACCTTGTCGGTGACCAGGGTCACGCGCGCGGTCAGCGGCTGGCTGATGTCGCCGGCCAGCTTCATGAAGGCTTCGCTGCTCTTGGCGGCTTCCTTGGTGAACTCGTCGAAGCTGCTCGACAGGAACTGGCTCTGCAGCTGGAAGAATTCGGTCGGGGTCTTGGCGGTCGAGAAGCTCTTGATCGAGGCGGTCGCCTTCTCGAAGCTCTTGCGGCTGTAGTCGACGGCTTCCTGGCCCAGCGTCTCGAAGCCCTTGGCCGCGATCTTGCCCGATTCCACCAGCGCCTCGACATTGCCCTTGGCGATGTCGCTCAGCTCTTCCATCGCCTTGGTCGACTTTTCGACACCGGCCTTCGCCTTTTCGTTCAGGTCGGCATAGGCCGTTTCCATCTTGGCCTTGGTGTCCTCGGCGAACTTCTTACCGGTTTCGAGAATGTCGTTCATGATCAATGTTCCTTCCGTGGCAGGCAGCGTCTTCGCTTTGGTCTGGGGGGCGGACACAGGCTCCGAAGCCACTACCGCCTCTAGGTCTTCAACAACGGGTTCGGGTGCAGCATCGACCGCCGTCGAGGCCGCGATCACCGCCACCGGATCGGCGACAGGTGCAGACTCTTCCACCGCCAGCTTGGGCTTTTCCACCGGCTTGGGCGCAGGCGCCTTTACAGGAACAGCTTTGGCAGCGGTTTTGCGCGGCGCAGGCTTTTGGGGCGCGGGCTTTTCACCCAGGGCGGACTCAGCGGCCTTGAGCGCCTCACTGGCAGACAAGGTTGCAGAACCGCTTTTCGCGACCGACTTGGCACGCGCAGACTTAGGGGTAACGGCCATCGACCATCCTCCGTTTGTTGCACTGCACAATAATCCTTATCCCAAAGGATTACAAGGCCCATTGTGCAGTGCAACAAATCAGACATATTGATGTTTCGGCACTGATGGGCGCCCATCGCGAAATGGCTGAAATCTGCGCCTCTACCGGGCTTTTACGTAACGTCCGGGCGCATCTTCTATTGCCCGAAGCTTGCCGCCGCCCGGCTTGCGCGCGCCGCGGACAGCCACCTCGCGCGAATCGATGCCGCGCAGCCATTCGGCCCAGTCCGGCCACCAGCTGCCCTTGGTCTCGCGCGCAGCCGCAACAAAATCATCCAGCGTCGGCTGTGGCGCGTCGGCGGTCCAATATTGATATTTTTGCGCCACCGGCGGGTTGATGACGCCGGCGATATGGCCCGAGCCTGCCAGCAGGAAGCGGACCGGCCCGGCGAGATGCTCGGTCAGTTTCCACACGCTTTCGAGCGGGGCGATATGATCCTCCTTGCCGGCCTGGACATAGGCGGGGGTGCGGATCTGCGTCAGGTCGATCGGCGTACCCGCGACGCTGATCGCGCCCGGCACTACCAGCATATTGTCACGATAGAGCTGGGTCAGATAGTCGCGATGCCAGCGCGCCGGCAGGTTGGTCGTGTCGCCATTCCAGTAGAGCAGGTCGAAGGGCGGATAGTCCATGCCGAGCAGGTAATTGTTGACGACATAGTTCCAGATGAGGTCGCGCCCGCGCAGCAGGTTGAAGGTCGCCGCCATGTAGCGCCCGTCGAGAAAGCCGCTGGAGGAGAGACGGTCGACCAGCTTCATCTGCTCGTCATCGACGAACAGGGTGAGATCGCCGGCCGCGCTGAAATCCACTTGCGCCGTGAAGAAGGTCGCGCTCGCCACCTTGTCGGCCTCGCCCCGCGCCGCCAGCAGCGCCAGCGTGGCCGCCAGCGTCGTGCCGGCCACGCAATAGCCGATGGTGTGGACGCTGGGCACGTTCAGCAGGTCGCGCACGGTGTCGATCGCGTCGACCTGGCCATTCAGGATATAATCGTCCCAGACCATGTCCTTCATCGAGGCGTCGGCCGACTTCCACGAGACGAGGAAGACGCTGATCCCCTGATCCACCGCCCATTTGACGAAGCTCTTCTCCGGCGAGAGATCGAGAATGTAGAAGCGATTGATCCAGGGCGGGAAGATGATCAGCGGCGTCGCCAGCACCCTGGGCGTCGAGGGCGCATAATGGATGAGCTGGTAGAGCGGGGTTTCGTGAACCACCTTGCCCGGCGTCGCGGCGATGTTGCGCCCCAGTTCGAACTGGGTGCCGTCGGTATGGGTGAGTTGGCCCTTCTCCATGTCGGCCAGCATATGCTGGAGGCCCTTCACCAGATTCTCGCCGCCGCTCTGGATCGTCTTTTCCACGACCGTGGGATTCATCAGCGGGAAGTTGGACGGCGCCATCGCATCGAGCATGCCGGTGGTGGCAAAACGCAGCTTGGCCTTCGCCTTGGGATCGACGCCATCGACTGCATCGGCAAGGTTCATCAGATAGTCGGAGATCAGCAGATAGCTTTGCCGGATCAGGTCGTAGAAGGGATGGGTCGTCCAGGCGGGATCGGCAAAGCGCCGGTCCTTGCGCGCGGCCGGACTGTCGGCCGGCGGCGGATCGGGCTGGTCGCGCAGCAGGCCGCCGGAATCGAGAAAGCGCTGCCACAGCGCCAGCCCTTCATCGGCAAAGCTGGTCTGGATGCGGGCGACGGTTTCGGGATCGAAGGGCAGCACCCGGCCGGTCGCGCCCGCCGCCTGCTCCAGCATCAATTGCTGCGCGCGGCCCAGCACCTGGGTCCATTTCTGCATCTCCGCCAGGGTCGGGAGATGGGGCTCCAGGACATCCTGCGTTTCCATGGCCACCTTCCTCCTCCTGGCATTGCCGATATCAGCCGCTTTCACTGGCGCGCCGCAGCCTGGCGGGTTATAGCCAGATTGTGACACGCCGAATGCGTGCCGCGCACTATTCCTTACCGAGAGCTTTCAGGAAAGCCCCTATAATGTCCGAAGAATTCTACCGCATGAAGCGCCTGCCGCCCTATGTCATCGCCGAAGTGAACGCGATGCGAGCCGCAGCCCGCGCCGCGGGAGAGGATATTATCGACCTTGGCATGGGTAATCCTGACCTGCCGCCGCCCGATCATGTCATCGCCAAGCTGGTCGAAGTCGCGAGCAAGCCGGACGCCCATGGCTATTCCCAGTCCAAGGGGATTCCGGGCCTGCGCAAGGCGCAGGCCAATTATTATGGCCGCCGTTTCGGCGTCGATGTCGACCCGGAAACCGAAGTCGTCGTGACCATGGGGTCGAAGGAAGGCCTCGCCAGCCTCGCCACCGCGATCACCGCGCCCGGCGACGTGGTGCTGGCACCCAACCCCAGCTACCCGATCCATATGTTCGGCTTCATCATCGCCGGCGCCACCATCCGGTCGGTGCCGACGACGCCGGACGAGAATTATTTCCGCGCGCTCGACCGCGCCATGGCCTTCACCGTGCCGCGCCCGTCGATCCTGGTGGTCAATTATCCGTCCAACCCGACGGCCGAGACGGTGGACCTGGCCTTTTACGAGCGTCTGGTCGCCTGGGCGAAGGAGAATAAGGTCTGGGTGCTGAGCGACCTGGCCTATTCCGAGCTTTATTATGACGGCAATCCGACGCCTTCCATCCTGCAGGTGCCGGGCGCCAAGGATGTCGCGATCGAGTTCACGTCCCTGTCCAAAACCTATTCGATGGCCGGTTGGCGGATCGGCTTTGCGGTCGGCAACAAGCAGCTGATCGCGGCAATGAGCCGGGTGAAATCCTATCTCGACTATGGCGCCTTCACGCCGATCCAGGCTGCCGCCTGCGCCGCACTCAACGGCCCGCAGGACATCGTCGCCAAGAATCGCGAACTCTATCACAAGCGGCGCGACGTGATGGTCGAGAGCTTCTCGCGCGCAGGATGGGATATTCCCGCGCCGCGCGCGTCGATGTTCGCCTGGGCGCCGCTGCCGCCCGCGCTCAAGGACATGGGAAGCCTGGAATTTTCCAAGCAGCTGCTGACCCATGCCAAGGTCGCGGTGGCGCCGGGCGTGGGCTATGGCGAGGATGGCGAAGGCTATGTCCGCATCGCCATGGTCGAGAATGAGCAGCGGCTCCGCCAGGCGGCGCGCAACATCAAGCAGTATCTCAAGTCGATGGGCGTCAACACGCCTTCGTCGAAGGGCGCGGCCTGACCTTCACGCGCGTTGCGCGTTCGAAACATGACCATGATCGCCGTCGGACATTGGTGTGTCCGGCGGCGTTTGCTTTAGTGCCCCTTGCCCCTTGGCCCGCGATCAAGGATAGAAGCGAGGGATGAGAGGACCAAGTCGATGATCCCCCTTCCGCAGGTCAGCCAGGTCGCCCAGACGATCCAGCTCGCGCTTGCCCCCGTCTTCCTGCTCGCCGGTATCGGCGCGTTCCTGAATGTCTGCGTCAGCCGGCTGGCCCGCATCATTGATCGCGCCCGCGCGGTCGAGGAATGGGTGCTGAGCACGCGCGGCAAGGAGCATGACCGGATGGTGAGCGAGATCCGCGTGCTCGACCGGCGCATGAGCGTGGTCAATGGCGCGATCTTCCTGTCGGTGGCGTCGGCCTGTGCGGTCTGTCTGGTCGTCATCCTGCTGTTCGCGGGCAATCTGTTCAACGCCCATCTGGGCACGCCGGTCGCGATCCTGTTCAGCCTGGCGATGGTGCTGCAGGCCGCCGCCTTCGGCACCTTCATCCAGGAAATCCGCCTGGCGTCGCGCACCATCCATATCCGCAACGAGGTGCTCTACCACAAGGTGGAGGAGGAAGAGGCGGCATGACGCGCTTCACCGTCAACGACCGGCCGGTGCAATATCGGATGGACCCGGAGACGCCCCTGCTGTGGGCGCTGCGCGACGCGTCGAACCTGACGGGGACCAAATATGGCTGCGGCACGGGCGATTGCGGCGCCTGTACCGTGGATATCGACGGCGAGGCGGTGCGGTCCTGCCAGGTGACAATCGGCAAGACCGAGGGCCGGTTCGTGACCACGATCGAGGCGCTGTCGCCCGATCGCGGCCATCCGCTGCAACAGGCGTTCGCGGCCGAGAATGTCTCCCAATGCGGTTACTGCATGTCCGGCATCATCATGGCGGCGTCGGTATTGCTGCGGCGGACCAACGACCCTACCGATGCGGAGATCGATGCGGCGATCACCAATATCTGTCGCTGCGGCGTCTATCCCCGGCTGCGCGGCGCGATCAAGCGCGCCGGCCGGATCATGCGCGGCGAGGACCAGGCGGGCGACGGTCCGATCCAGGCCGCGCCCCCGCCCGGCATCACGCCGGACGAGGCGGTGCGCGCCGTGCCGGCGCTGCGCAAGCCCTAGATATCGGCCTTAACCGAAGCGATAGCCCGAAACCGTCCAGCCCAGCACCGTGCTGCGATGGGCGCAGATGGCGGCGTCCTCGCCGCCGGCCCCCAGCGCCACCATCAGCGGCAGCAGATGCTCCTCGCGCGGATGGGCGAAGCGGGCATGGGGCAGATGATCCCAGGCGGCGACGCGCCCTGCGCGACGGGCCGGATCGGGGTCGGTCACGGCATCGCGCAGCGCATCGTCCCACTCAAGCGAGGGCGCCGTCGCCATCGCGCCGCGCACGCGCAGATTGTGGAAGCTCATGCCCGATCCGACGATCAGCACGCCATCGTCGCGCAACGGCGCCAGCGCGCGACCGGCGGCGATATGGGCGGCCGGATCGAGATCGCGGCGCAAGGACAATTGGGCGACCGGAATGTCCGCATCGGGCAGCGCGACCTTCATCGGAATGAAGACACCATGGTCCCAGCCCCGTTCGGATTCGCGCGCTGTGGGAAAGCCCGCCTGTTCCAGCAGCGCGGCCGCACGTTCGGCAAGCGCGGGTGCGCCCGGCGCGTCCCAGCGGATCTGATAGGTGTGCGGCGGGAAGCCGAAATAGTCGAACAGCAAGGGCGGCTGGCTACCGTCATGGACGGTGAAGCCGGGCGTTTCCCAATGCCCCGACACCAGCAGGATCGCGCGCGGCCGTTCCGGCAGGTCGGCTATCAGGCCGGTGAGATAGTCCTGCATCGGCTGCCACATGGCGTCGCTGTGCGGGTGCTGGGGATCGGCGGGGTCCATGAAGAAGCAGGGACCACCGCCATGGGGGATGAACAAGGCTGGCTGTTTCATGCCCGCCTAGATCGGATGTCGGTACCGCCCGCGCAACGCGCCAGGCGGAAACCAACTGTTTCCTGTCAGCCCCTGGCCAGCATCGGGGCGATGGCCTGGGCCAGGGTCGCACCCGAATAGGGCTTCTTGAGCAGGATGACGTCGCTGAACCGATCGGGCAGGTCGAGCCCGTCGCCATAGCCGGTGGCGAACAGGAAGGGCACGCCGCGTTCCGCCAGCATGTCGGCGATCGGCAGGCTGGTTTCATTGCCCAGATTGAAGTCGAGAACGGCGAGGTCGACCGGATGGAGCGTGATCGCCTCATGCGCGCGACCGATGCTGGCGGCGGTCACCACCTGCGCGCCGAGGTCGCGCAACGCATCCTCGCCATCCATGGCGATGATCATATTATCCTCGACCAGCAAGATCTGCCGCCCCTTGAGCAGATGCGGCGAAGGAGCGGGCGCCGGCTTGGCGCGATCGGTACCGGCCACGTCGGGCAGGATCGAGGCGACATGGGCGGAGGGAATGCAGAAGCGTGCCTCCAGCCCCGCCAGCCGATAATTGACCTCCGCCCGGCCATCCAGATCATAGGGAATGGAGCGCTCGATCACGGTCGAGCCGAAGCCCCGGCGCGAGGGCGCGACGACCGCCGGGCCGCCGCTTTCCAACCAGTGGAGCAGCAGGCTGCCCTCGGCATCGACATGCCAGTCGATCGCCA
Source organism: Sphingobium sp. WTD-1 (assembly GCF_030128825.1). Lineage (NCBI taxonomy): Bacteria > Pseudomonadati > Pseudomonadota > Alphaproteobacteria > Sphingomonadales > Sphingobiaceae > Sphingobium > Sphingobium sp. WTD-1. Next base: position 124,636 of record NZ_CP119127.1, read on the forward strand.
CCGATCCATTGTCGGACAGCGCGCCATATTTGGCGGCATTGGTCAGCAGTTCGTGGATGACAAGCGCCAGCACGGTGAAGGCGGCGGGGGTCAGCAGCACATTGGGGCCGGTCAGCTTCACCCGGTCGCGCCGGTCGCCGAGATAGGCGCCGGCCTCCACTTCGATCAGGTCATAGAGGCGCGCGGGCGCCCAGCGATCGGCAGTGATCTGGTCATGGGCACGGGCCAGCGCATGGACGCGGCTTTCCAGCGTGCCGATGAACTGGTCGACCGACATGGCGCTGTCGCGGGTCTGGGAAATCAGACCACGGATCAGCGCGAGAATATTGCGGACGCGGTGGTTGAGTTCCGCGATCAGCAATTCCTGCTTTTCATGCGCGCGTTGCCGTTCCTCGTCAGCGGAATCGGACAGGCGCAGGATCACTTCGAGCAGCGCCGTGCGCAGCGCTTCGGCGACACGCAGTTCGGCCGGCATGAAGGCGACGGCCGTGCCCTTCACCAGTTCCGACCATTCCTCGAAACTCTTGCGCGGGGTCAGGCGCGGGCCGTTGGGGCCATATTCGATATGCTTGTCCTGCTTGCCGGCCCAGCGGACCGAACGCAGCTGTTCGGCACGGAACAGCACGACATAGTCGCGCGGCCGGCGCGAGATCGGAATGGCGAGCAGGCCGGCGGCGCGATCGGCATGGGCCATCGCTTCCGGCATGATGCGGGCGATGCTGTCGGTGGTATAGACCTGGCTGGCGGCGGTGCGGTTGAGCATCGAAACGATCGCGGCGAAGGACGGCTCGTCCGGGGTCAGGCCCGACAGGGTCATCTGCCCGTCGATATAGATGCCCACGCCATCGGCGGGAATCGTGTCGAAGATGATATCGCCCAGCCAGCGGGCGTTGGTCATCAGATCATGATCCTGCGCCACCGCGGAGAGCAGCCGGTCGGCGACCTGGCGGGCCTTGCCCTCATAGCTGGCAGTTTCTGCCCGCTCGCGCCCTTCCAGCATCATCGAGAAGATCTGGCCGAACAGTTCGGCGGCACTGCGCTGCGCGAAGCTGGGCAGGCGCGGCGCATAATGATGGCAGGCGAACAGCCCCCACAGCTTGCCGTCGACGATGATCGAGATGGAGAGCGAGGCCCCCACCCCCATGTTGCGCAGATATTCGATATGGATCGGCGACACCGCGCGGGTGACGCAAAGCGACATGTCGAGCGCGGCGCCGGCGGGATCGAGGGTCGGGATGACCGGCACCGGCGGCGCGTTGATGTCCGCAATCACCCGGAAGATATTGCGGATGTAGAGCGCCCGCGCCTGCGCCGGGATGTCGGAGGCCGGATAATGCAGGCCGAAGAAACTGTCGATGCCGGGGCGCAGGGCTTCCGCCACCACCTCGCCATCGCCATTGTCGGCGAAGCGATAGACCATCACCCGGTCAAAACCGGTGAGCGCCCGCACCTGGCGTGCGCCATCGCGCAGGAAGGCGGTCATGCCATCCGCCTGCGCCAGCCGTGCAACCATCGAGCGGACCATGGAACTGGCCTCCATCTCATCGGGCACGGCAGGCTCCGCCTCGATCACCACCAGTTGGCCGGAGAAATGGACGGCCACGTCGAACGGCGCGCCGCCCTCCACCAGCGGCAATGAGAAGACCCGCTCCACCGAATCGGGGCCACGCAGCAAAGTGATGCGGTTGCGCAGCGTGTGGATCGCATCGGCGGTGAAGATCGCGCTGACCGGCTGGCCCAGCATCTGGTCGGGCGCCAGGCCGATATGGTCGGCACTGTTGGTCGAGACGCGCGACACCAGCCAGTCGGCGGTCAGGGCAACGAGAAAGCCGAAGGGCTGGACCGTGCCGAGCACATGGATCGGCTCGCGATCGCAATTATTGATGTCGACGGCGAAGCCCTGGGCTTCCGGGCTGGTCACATCAGTCACAGGCGACCTCCCGCTCGGCGCGCGCGCCGGCTTCGAACAGGGTGAAGGCCGCCTGCGCGCCGGCAATCGCATCGTCCAGCCAGGCCGCATCGCCCTGCGCGGCAGCGTCATCCAGCTGCTGCTGGAAGGCGACCCAACCGCCCTTCCCATGCACGGCGGACAGATAGGCATGGGGCAAGTCTTGTGCGACCTGACGCGCGAGCATCGCGCCGCCCAGGCGCGACCCTTCGAGCGCATAGAGCAGGCCCCAGCGGAAGCCGTCGCCGCCGGTAGACGGCATCGGCAGCGGCGCGGGCATAGCCTCCCCCAGTGCCGCGAGATCCTGCGCCATCAGTGAGAGGCGCGGCGAATCGGGCTGGGCGACCGGTTCGAGTGTGGCCAGCGCGCGGGCATGGGCGCGCAGGAACGCCCGGTAATCGGGCGCGGAAGCGAGCGAAAAATGGGAAAACAGGTCATCGACCCGTTGATGGCTCTCCATCGTCGCGGCGCGCAGGGCCTGTCTTATGCGGCCGGCATCGGCGGTTCTTATCACCCGTTGGTCCTAATGGTTGTTTGTCGGCACTGCACTGATCTGGATCAGCTTTGCGCCGAACAGCCCATTTACCGGGCTTTTCCGATGCAAGATGTTGGGATGGATGGAATGATCGAGATTGTCCATTGTTCCGGGGCAGAATCTTTCAAATCGCTGACAGAAGAGTTCAGCATCGCGACATCGCCATCCGCGTAGAAATGCGGCATGAAGGGAACGGATGGTTCCCGCACGAGGAATCGGAACGATGCTGAGGAAATGGATGCTGGCCGGCCTGATGGGTGCGACGCTGCTGAGCGGCGTGGCACCGGCCTATGCCCAGCGGAACGACAATGGCGGCGGTCCACGCGGCGAGCGTGGCGCCGGCAATCCCGGAAACCGTGGCGGCGACATGCGCGGCGCGCAGGGCAGCACGCGCTGGCAAGGCAGCAGCGATCGCGGTGGCGATCGCAGCGGACGCCCGCAAATGGCCGCGCCCGCGCAGCGCTGGCAGGGTGGCCCGGAACGGGTTGGTCGCCCGGATCAACGGCCCGATCAGCGCGCGGATCGCCCCAATGGCAATTGGCAGCGTCCCGGCAATCCCGGCCCCGCTAATCCGGGAACCGGCATGCAGCCGATCGCCCGACCCGACCGCCCGGACGGACGCGATGATGGGCGCGGTGATGGGCGCCGGCCCGACGTCCGCCCGGATGCCCGGCCAGACGCCCGCGCCGATTGGAACCGGCAGGTCTGGGACCGCGATCGCAATGGCCGTGACTGGAACGACCGCAATCGCGACGGCCGCCCTGACGATCGACGCTGGAGCGACAATGATCGGCGCGGCGATCGTCCCGGCTATCCGGGCAACTGGAACAATGATGGCCGCCGCTATGACGATCGCACCCGTTGGGCCGACCAGCGCCGCTGGGACAATGGCTGGCGCCAGGACCGGCGCTATGACTGGTATGGCTATCGCAGCCGCTATGGCGACCGCTATCGCATGGGCCGCTATTATGCGCCGTCGGGCTGGAACTATGGCTATCGCAGCTTCTCGATCGGCGTGTTCCTGTCGGGCGCGCTCTATGGCAGCAATTATTGGCTGAATGATCCCTATTATTACCGCCTGCCGCCGGCCTACGGCACGATGCGCTGGATTCGTTATTATGATGACGCGCTGCTGGTCGATATTCGCGACGGCTATGTCGTCGACGTGATCCGCAACTTCTTCTGGTGACAGCCTCCTGAACTGGCCTTCAGGACACTGGGCCCGGTGCGACACCGCACTGGGCCCTTTTTCATTGCGCGGCGCCGATGGGAAATGGCAGGGAGGCGGCATGAACGAGATAGTGGATGATGGCGGCATCGCGTCGCCAGCCCGCGCCACGATCGGCGATCGGGTACGCGAGAAACTGAACCGCAACCCGCTGGTCAGTCGCATCGATAGCCCGCATCTGGAAATTTATGGACGGCAGGATTTCCTGGGCGCCGAAGAATGCGCGGTGATGCGCGCGATCATCGACGCCGGCGCCCAGCCATCGACCCTGTTCACCGGCCGGGAAAATGCCGATTATCGCACCAGCCACAGCTGCAATCTCGACCGGGAAGACCCGCTGGTCCATGCGATCAGCGCCCGCATCTGTGCGATGACCGGACTGGAACCCGACCATGGCGAGACATTGCAGGGGCAGCGTTACACCCAGGGCCAGGAATATAAGGTCCATTGCGACTATTTCCCGGTCAATGCCAGCTATTGGCCCGAGATGCGCAAGACCGGTGGCCAGCGTAACTGGACGGCGATGATCTATCTGTCGCCGGTCGAGGGCGGGGGCGAGACCCATTTCCCGCGCTGCGAATTCATGGTGCCGCCGATCGAGGGGATGATCCTGATCTGGAACAACCTGAAGCCCGACGGCGCGCCCAACCCCTATAGCCTGCACGCCGCCCGGCCGGTGACGCAGGGCACCAAATATGTCGTCACCAAATGGTTTCGCGAACGCCCCTGGGTTCGCTGATCCAAACGTCGCGTGCCATTACACTTTGCGACATAAATGACTGGTTCCTGACAGCGCCGTTCCCGGACCGTTCAGCGAATCCACTCCATATTCAACATGTTGGTAAGGGAACCTGCCCCGCTTGAAGCGGTTGGAAGCGTCCCCGAGCCTCCAGATTGATGGGAGTAGAAATATGCGCAAGATCATCATCCTTGGCCTTCTTGCGGCCACCGTCGTCCCCAGCGTCGCTTCCGCCCAGTCCTATGGCGAAGCCCGCCGCAGCGAACAGCGGCTGCGCGAAGACCAGCGCGACCTGCGTGCGGCCCAGCGCTATGGCGATCGCCGCGATGTGAAGGAAGCCCGTCGCGACGTCCGCGACTCCCGCCAGGAAGCGCGGGAAGACTGGCAGGATTATCGCCGCAGCCACCGCGACGTCTATCGCGCCGGCAACTGGAATGCGCCCTTCCGCTATTCGCGCTGGAATGCCGGCGCCCAGCTTCGCCCGGCCTATTATAGCTCGCGCTATTATATCGCCGATCCCTATCGCTATCGCCTGCCCCGTCCGGCCGCCAATCAGCGTTGGGTCCGCCACTATAATGACGTGATGCTGGTGAATGTGCGCACCGGCCGGGTCATGACCGTCCATCGCGGCTTCTTCTGGTAAGCCGATCGAAACAGGAAAGGCCCCGGACAGCGATGTCCGGGGCCTTTCTTTACCCCCTTGGCCGCGCCCCCCGTTTCCGGGCGGGCGCGGCCGATGCCGTGCCAGGCACGCCATCAGTCCGAAAGGGGGGTGGACCGTTCGCGAAACGCCCCTCGCGCGCGATGGTTCCCCCGCTTCGTTCCGATCAGGCGGCGAGTGCCTGCGCAATCAGCTTGCGGCTGTTATCGATGCCATAGAGCGCGATGAAGCTGCCCATGCGCGGCCCCTGATCGGCGCCCAGCAGCGTCTGGTAGAGCGCCTTGAACCAGTCGCGCAGTTCGGCGAAGCCAAAGGCTTCATCCTTGCCGATGGCATAGACGATATTCTGGATATCCTCCGCACTGGCATCGGCCGGCAAGGCGGCCAGTTCTTCGTCCAGCTTGGCAAGCGCGGCAGCTTCATTGGCTTCCGGCGCGCGGCGCTGGAGCGTCGGCGCGACGAAATCGCGATGATAGGCGAGCGCATGGCCGATCAGCGCGTCCAGTTCGGGATAGGTTTCCGCGCTGGCGCCGGGAACGTAATTCTGGAGATAGCTCCACACCTGTTCGCGGCTGGCATCGCCCATCACGCCGACCAGGTTCAGCAGCAGGCCGAAGGTCACCGGCAGTTCGCCCTGCGGCAGCTTGCCATCATGGATATGATGGACCGGGTTGCCGAGCTGCTGCTCGATCGCCTGCTTGGGATAATTGCCGCGGAACTGCCAATATTCGTCAACCGCGCGCGGGATCACGCCCATGTGCAGCTGCTTGGCCTTTTTGGGCTCGCGATAGGCGTAGAAAGCGAGGCTTTCCTGCGGGCCATAGGTCAGCCATTGTTCGAGGCTGAGGCCATTGCCCTTGGACTTGGAGATTTTCTCGCCCTTTTCGTCGAGGAACATCTCATAGTTGAAGCCCTCGGGCGGGCGGCCGCCGAGCGCGCGGCAGATCTTCGACGACTGGGTGACCGAATCGATCAGATCCTTGCCCGCCATTTCATAGTCGACGCCCAGCGCATACCAGCGCATCGCCCAGTCAACCTTCCACTGCAGCTTGGCGCCGCCGCCCAGGATCGACTGTTCGATCGTCTCGCCTTCATCGACGAAGCGGACGATACCGGCCTCGGCATCGATCACCTCGACCGGCACCTGCAGCACGATGCCACTCTTGGGGCTGATCGGCAGCACCGGCGAATAGGTCGCCTGCCGTTCCTTGCGCAGGGTCGGCAGCATGATGTCCATGATCGCAGAATAGCGACGCAGCACCTGGCGCAGCGCGTCGTCGAAGGCGCCGGCCTGATAGCGTTCGGTGGCCGACACAAATTCATACTCAAAGCCGAAGCTGTCGAGAAATTCGCGCAGCATCGCGTTATTGTGATGCGCGAAACTTTCATATTTCTCGAACGGATCGGGCACCTGCGTCAGCGGCTTGCCCAGATGGTCGGCCAGCATCGCCTGGTTCGGCACATTGTCCGGCACCTTTCGGAAACCGTCCAAATCGTCGCTGAACGCCACCAGCCGGGTCGGGATGTCCGACAGTGCGTGGAAGGCGTTGCGGACCATGGTGGTGCGCAGCACTTCGTTGAAAGTGCCGATATGCGGCAGGCCCGATGGGCCATAGCCGGTTTCGAACAGGATATGACCTTTCTCCGGTGCGCCATTGGGGTAACGCTTGAGAAGCTTGCGCGCTTCCTCATAGGGCCAGGCCTTGGATGCGTTCGCGGCGGTGCGGAGAATGTCGGATATGGTCATGATGCCAACGCCCCTACCCCCGCGCAGCCCGAAAGGGAACGGCTTTTGGAGGCAAAAACACGTTAAACCGGGCGTCATATTTAGATTTTGTTTACCCTGTTCCTCCATGATCTGGTCATATGGAGGCGCCCATGCAGACACCCCGAAGCCGCGAACGGATTCCCGTCGACATCGCGATCACCATCACGACCGTGCTCGACAGCCTGGAAGGAACGATCGTCGACCTGAGCGAGGGTGGCGCGCAAGTGATCGGTTGCACCCTGCCGACCGGCAGCCAGTGCCAGTTGGATCTCGACGGCTATAGCGTATTCGGCACGGTGCGCTGGTCGGAAGAAGACCGGATGGGCATCCGCTTTCCCTATGAACTGGCCGAAGGGCCACTCTATCAACAGCTGGAAATGGCCCGCCTGGCCCGCCGCGCGCCGGTGGCGTTCCAGCCCCGACCGGCTGCACCCGCCTTCGTCTATTCCGGCCCCATGGGTTTTGGCCGCCGGACCAATTGATCGGCGCATTTCGGTTTCCCTTTTGTTCGCCTTGCCCTAAGCCGGGCGGGTGATCGATCCTGCTGCCCTGCCCGCCCTCCATGCCAGCCATGGCGGCATCTGGCTACGCGAAGGCAGCCGCACCATGGGCGTCGCCAAGGGGCAGGCCATTGCCCGCACCGCCGAAACGCCGACGCTGCTGCTCAACGCACCGCTGACCGGCCAGCGCCTCGGCTATCCCGATCTCAACGGCCTCGACCTGCTGGAACTCTGGGCGTTCGTCCATCCCGCGCGCTTCCTCGTGCCCACGCCCAAGGGGCTGGCCGAGGCGCTGGACCTGCCATTGCCGGCACAGGAAGGCGATATCCCGGCCCTGTTGCAGATGGCGGCGCGCGCGCTGCTCGACCGGCTCGATTCCCCGGAATGGAAAGAAAGGGAGGGTGGCTGGACCGCGGCGCAGGCGCTGCACCGGCTGCGCTGGCCCTGGTCGCCGCTGGTCGCGCCGCGCATCAGCCGCCCGGCGGAGGCCGAACGCTGGCTCTTTTCCAAGCTGCCAGAATGGGAGGAGGCCGCCCCCCGCCCTGCCCCGCGCACCGTGGCGATGGAGGAGGATGACGTGCTGGCGCGGCTCGACAGCCTCACCGGACCGGGCGCCGAACCCCGCCCCGGTCAGCGCGCCTATGCCGCCGCCGCGATCGAAGCCTTTCGCCCACGCGCGCATCGCGACCAGCCCAATATGCTTCTGGCGGAAGCCGGCACCGGCATCGGCAAGACGCTGGGCTATCTCGCCCCCGCCTCGCTCTGGGCCGCACAGGCGCAGGGCACGGTGTGGATATCCACCTATACCAAGGCGCTGCAACGCCAGCTCGATCGGGAATCGCTGCGCCTGTTCCCCGATCCGGCGACCGCCGCGCGACGTGTGGTCGTGCGCAAGGGACGGGAAAATTATCTCTGCCTGCTCAATCTGGAAGATGCGTTGCAGGGCGGCTTTGCCGGCCGCGCTGCCATATTGGCGCAACTGGTCGCGCGCTGGGCCGCCTTCTCCAAGGATGGCGACATGGTCGGCGGCGACCTGCCCGGCTGGCTGCCCATCCTGTTCCGGCGCAACGGCTCCACCGCGCTGACCGACCGGCGCGGCGAGTGCATCTATGCCGGCTGCCCCCATTATCGGAAATGCTTCATCGAGCGGTCGGCGCGGGCATCGGCCGAGGCGGACATCGTCATCGCCAATCATGCGCTGGTGATGATCAACGCCGCGCGCGGCCGCGAGACCGGGCAGCGCCCGCAGCGCATCGTCTTCGATGAGGGCCATCATCTGTTCGACGCCGCCGATTCGACCTTTTCGGTCGCGCTGTCAGGGCAGGAGGCGATCGAACTGCGGCGCTGGGTGATGGGGCCGGAAGGTGGATCGCGCGGTCGCCGCCGGGGCCTGGCCGCGCGCCTGTCCGACCTTGCCAGCTATGACGAGGAAGGGGGCGAGGCGATCCGCACCGCGGTAGAAGCCGCCCGCGCCCTGCCGGCCGATGATTGGCTGAAGCGCATTGTGGCAGGTGAGCCTTTTGGCCCGCTGGAGGAATTGCTCGCCACGGTACGCGGCACGGTCTTCGCGCGCGCCGCCGACAGCGGCGAGGCGGATGCCGGCTATGGGCTGGAGACCGAACTGGCCGAACCCGATGGCCCGCTGGTCGAGGCGGCGCAGGAAGCGGCGATCGCCCTCGATGCACTGCTGAAACCGCTTGTCCGCCTGTCCAAGCGGCTGGAAGCGGTGCTGGAGGATGCCCCCGACTGGCTCGACGGCGCGGCGCGGGCGCGGATCGAAGGGGCGATCGGATCGCTCGGCTGGCGCCGCGACCTGATCAGCGCCTGGCTGGCGCTGCTGGCGCGGATCGGCGGTCCGGCCGACCCCGATTTCGTCGACTGGATGACCGTCGACCGGGTCGAGGGGCGCGAATATGATATCGGCCTGCACCGCCACTGGCTCGACCCGACCCGGCCGCTGGCCGAAGCGGTGCTGCAACCCGCACAGGGGGTGATCGTCACCTCCGCCACGCTGAAGGGCGGCGGCGACTGGTCCAATGCCGAGGCGCGCAGCGGCGTCACCCATCTGCCCCACAGCGTCGAGCGATTCGAGGCGGCGAGTCCGTTTGACTATCCCGACCGGGCCGAAGTGCTGATCGTCACCGACATCAAGCGCGGCGACATCGCCGCCATGTCGGGCGCCTATGCCCGGCTGATCGAGGCATCGGGCGGCGGCACGCTGGGCCTGTTCACCGCGATCCGGCGGCTGCGGGCGGTGCATGCGCGCATCGCCGACCGGCTCGCCCGCGCCGGCCTGCCGCTCTATGCCCAGCATGTCGATCCGATGGATACCGGCACATTGGTCGACATCTTCCGCGACGATCCGCGCGCATCGCTGCTGGGGACCGATGCGCTGCGCGACGGCGTCGACGTGCCCGGCCATTCGCTGCGGCTGGTGGTGATGGAGGGCGTGCCTTGGTCCAAGCCGACCGTGCTGCATGCCGCCCGGCGCCTGGCGGGCGGTGGCAGCGCCTATGACGACCGGCTGATCCGCGCGCGCCTGGCACAGGCGTTCGGCCGGCTGATCCGACGTGCCGAGGACAAGGGCAGTTTCGTGATCCTGTCCGCCGCCATGCCGAGCCGGCTGCTGAGCGCCTTCCCGCCCGGCACGCCGATCCGCCGGCTGACGCTGGACGAGGCAATCATCGCCGTCAGCGCAAAGATGCAGGCGCGGGACATGCAGGACGCTGGTCTTGGCGACCGAACAACGTTAGGGCATCAGGGAAGCGAACCCGGCATGCGGTGACCCGACAGGGCACGGCGCCTTTGTTTTCTGCGTTTTTGCGAGTCGGCAGGAAATATTCCGCCGCGACAAGGCGCGAGGAGCTGGAGCGAGAATGAAGCGGTTGACCCTGTTGCGCCATGCCAAGTCCGATTGGGACGATCCGGTCGCGCGGGATTTCGATCGGCCGCTCAATCGCCGGGGGGAAAAGGCCGCGCTGCTGATGGGCCAGTTCGCCGCGCGCAAGGATATGCGGTTCGACCTGCTGGTCGCCTCCCCCGCTGCCCGCGTCGTCCAGACGCTCGACACCTTCTTCACCGGCTATGGCGAAACGCTGGACGCCCGCTGGGACCGGCGCATCTATCTGGCCTCCGCCCCGACCCTGATCGACGTGCTGCGCGATTTGCCGGACGAGGCGGACAGCGTGCTGATGGCGGGGCATAATCCCGGTTTCGAGGAACTGATCCTGAGCCTGGTCCCCGACGATGGCGCCAATCCGCTGCGCGAGGATGTGGAGATCAAATTCCCCACCGCCAGCATCGCGGTGATGGAACTGGCGATCGACCAGTGGGACGCGACGACGGACAAGTGCGGCACATTGCTGAGCTTCACCCGCCCCCGCGACCTGGACCCGGCCCTGGGTCCGGGATCGCGCTGAGCTTGACCACGCCGATTCACTGGCGGCCAGCCGTCGCCTCCGATGCCGCCGCATTGGCGATATTGGGCGGCGCCACCTTCCTGGCCAGCTTTGCCCATGACCATCCCGGCGAGGCGCTGGTCGCCCATATCCGCAAGGCACATGGCGAGGATTATTATCGTGCAGCCCTCGCCGATCCGGCCCAGACGATCCTGATCGGCGAGACGCCGCTAGGCGCGCCGGTCGGCTATGCGCTGATCACCCCGCCCGACCTGCCGGTGCCGACCGACGACCGGGCGGATGTCGAACTCAAGCGCATCTATCTGCTGAGCGGGTGGCAGGGCGGCGGCAATGGCGACGCGCTGATGGCGCTGGTGCTGGCGGAGGCCCGGCGACGCGGCGCGCGCCGGCTGCTCCTGGCCGTCTATCCACAGAATGATCGGGCGCGGCGCTTCTATGCCCGGCATGATTTTGTCGAGATCGGCGAACTGACCTTCATGGTCGGAGACGTGCCGTTCCGCGACCTGGTCTATGCCCGGACGCTCTGAGCGGGGTCAGCGCCCCAAGGCACGGGCCAGATCGGCCCGGATGGCTTCGAGCCGGGCGATCAGGTCGGGCTCCAGTGTCGCGACGGGCAGCGGATCGATCGCTATATCATCCATACCGTCGGCCAGCGCCTTCTGCGCACCCTTGACGGTGAACCCCTCGACATTGAGCAGCTGGTTGATGCGCCGTGCCAGCGCCACATCGGCAGGGCGATAATAGCGCCGGTTTCCCGATCGCTGGAGCGGACGCAATTGCGGGAAGCGGGTTTCCCAATAGCGCAAAATATGTTGGGCAAGACCCAGCTCTGTCGCCAGTTCGCTGATGGTCAGAAATGCGCCCTCGGCCTTTTCCATGGGCGCGATGTTGCACCCATAGTCCCGCAAAGGTCAACTACGGTAAACAGGCCACAATATTACAAAAGATGACCGAATTGCCTCAGGTCGAGGCAACACGGTCCCGCATCGTCTGGCTCGCACGGAATGTGAGTACCCGGCGCGGCTCAATCGGCACCTCGATCCCGGTCTTCGGGTTGCGCCCCATGCGCTCATTCTTGTCGCGCAGGACGAAGGTGCCGAAACTCGAAATTTTCACATTTTCGCCACGCTCCAGCGCAGTCGACATATGTTCCAGGATCGATTCGACCAGTGCCGCAGCTTCCGCGCGGGACAAGCCAATGTGACGATTGACGCTCTCCGCCAGATCAGCGCGGGTCAGTGTGCCAGTGCCGGTCATCGCAAATCCCCAATGTGCCCCCCTTGCATGCATCTGCCAGGGCAAATGCATGCGACACAAATGTGATGCATATTCGGTGATTCGGCAAGCAGGTCAGATACGTAGGGGCGATCGTTTCGCCGCCGTATCAGACCCGCAGGACGCAGGCGCCCCAGGTGAAGCCGCCACCCATGGCTTCCAGCACGAGCAGATCGCCGGCCTTGATCCGGCCGTCACGAGTCGCGGCATCCAGCGCCAGCGGCACCGAGGCGGCCGAAGTGTTGGCATGCTGGTCGACGGTGACGACGACCTTGTCCGGCGACAGCTTGAGCTTGCGCGCGGTCGCGTCGAGAATCCGGGCATTGGCCTGGTGCGGCACCAGCCAGTCGATGTCGGCGGGCGTCATCTCCGCCATCGCCATCACTTCCTTCAGAACGGTGGCGAGATTCACCACCGCATGGCGGAACACTTCCTGCCCCTTCATGCGGACCTTGCCCACCGTCTGGGTGGTCGAGGGACCGCCATCGACATAGAGAAGCTGGTTGTGGCGGCCATCGGCATGCAGCTTGGCAGCGAGGATGCCACGCTGGCCGTCCGTGCTTTCCTCCGCACCGAGCACGACGGCACCGGCGCCATCGCCGAACAGCACGCAGGTCGCGCGATCTTCCCAATCGAGGATGCGGCTGAAGGTTTCCGCGCCGATCACCAGCGCGCGCTGCGCCGCGCCCGAGCGGATCATCGAATCGGCGACGGTCATCGCATAGAGGAAGCCCGAGCAGACCGCGGCGACGTCGAAGGCGACGCAGTCATCGATGCCGAGCGCGGCCTGCACCAGGGTGGCGCTGGCCGGAAAGGTCTGGTCCGGGGTCGCGGTCGCCAGGATGATGAGGTCAATATCCTGCGCGGCAAGGCCGGCGGCCTCCAGCGCGCGCATGGCGGCATCGGTCGCCAGCGTGGTCGTGGTCTCACCCTCGCCGGCGATATAGCGGGTGCGGATGCCGGTCCGCTCGACGATCCATTCGTCGCTGGTATCGACGGTCTGCGCCAGCTCCGCATTGGTGACGACGCGTGCGGGCAGGGCCGAGCCCGTGCCCAGGAGAACGGATCGACGCATCACTTGACGGGCAGCTCCAATTTGGACGCGACGGCGGACAGATCCTGCACCCCGGCCATGTCGGCGGCGATGCGTCGCGTGATATCCTCTTCCAGCAGGCGGGCGGCGACATGCACCGCATTGGCCACGCCCTTGGCATCGGCGCTGCCATGGCTTTTTACCACGACCCCATTGAGGCCGAGGAAGACGGCGCCATTATGATTATTGGGATCGAGATGATGCTTGAGCAGGTGCATCGCCGGCTTCGAAATCAGGAAACCGATCTTGGAGCGCAGCGAGCTGGAGAAGGCGCGGCGCAGCAGGTCGGCGACGAAGCGGGCAGTGCCCTCGGCCGTCTTGAGCGCGACATTGCCCGAGAAGCCGTCGCACACGATCACGTCGGTTTCGCCGCGGCCGATCTTGTCGCCTTCGGTAAAGCCGTCGAACGAGAATGGCAGGGTGTCGCCTGCGCGCAGCACGGCAGCAGCATCACGGATCTCGTCCGTGCCCTTGAGCTCTTCGGTGCCGATGTTGAGCAGGCGCACGCGCGGCCGCTCCAGATCGAGGGCGATGCGTGCATAGGCCGCACCCATCACCGCGAACTGGACGAGATTGCGCGCATCGCACTCGGTATTGGCACCAAGGTCGAGCATGACGACATCATTATCGCCAAGGGTGGGCAGCATCGCTGCCAGCGCAGGCCGATCGACGCCGGGCATGGTGCGCAGCGCCAGCTTCGCCATCGCCATGAGCGCACCGGTATTGCCGGCGGAAACCGCCGCACCGGCATCACCCGATTTCACGGCGTTGATCGCCATGCTCATCGAGCTGCTCTTCTTGCGAATCGCGACGCTGGGCTTGTCCGTGCCCTCGACGATCGTATCGGAATGCACGACTTCCGACGCCGCCCGCAAATTGGGGTGGTTGTCGAGAGCCGCCTTGATCCGGGTCTCGTCGCCGAAAAGGGTGAAGCGGAGTCCTTCGTGCCGGCGACGGGCAAGCGCAACGCCTGCCATCATCACCCGCACGCCTTCATCCCCGCCCATCGCGTCAATTGCGATTCGCGGTTGGCTGGACACTGAGATCACCCCTTTGCGGAGATCGAAAAAGTCTTACGCCCCGACGGCGATGACTTCGCGGCCGTTATAATGGCCGCACGCGTCGCACAGATTGTGGGGACGCTTCAGTTCACCGCAGTTCGAGCATTCCTGGAATGCTTCGACGCGCAGCGAATCGTGGCTGCGACGCATGCCACGCTTGGACGGGGAAGTTTTCCTTTTGGGGACAGCCATGTCGGCACCTGTTTCCGTAATTAAATCTGGTTATGCGACTGGCCGGTTTCCAAATGAGACGCCGACGGCACGGGTGCCGCAGACCATGCGGCCCGGGTGATCGCGAAGCCCTGCGCCTATAGCCGTTTTTGAAGATGGTGCAAGTCCTTCCTTGCCCGCCGGCCCGCCACGCCTATGGTAGCGGCCCGTCGAATAGGGGGATGCCCATGTTGTTGCCGATCACGCTTACACTGGCTGCGGCCTGTGCGCTCATCAATTTCTGGCTGGCGGTGCGCTGCGCGCGAATCCGCGTGGGCGCGAAGCTTCTGCACGGCGACTCGGGGAACATGCTGCTGGCCCGGCGGATGCGGGCGCACGCCAATTTCATCGAATATACGCCGATCGTGCTGATTCTCTTTGGCCTGATCGAAATGGCGATCGGCGCGCCGCTGTGGCTGTGGATCGGGGCGATGATCTATGCGCTGGCGCGAATCGCCCATGGCTTTGGCATGGACGCCGACAAGCCGACGGTGTGGCGCGCGGGCGGCGCGCTGCTCACCTGGATCGTGATGCTCGGCTTGGCGGTGGCGGCGCTCTATGTCGCCTATGGCGCGACTCGCGCCGTGCCTGCCCCGCCGGCGATGGCGCGCGTTTAACCGAGAACGGAATCGGCCACATAGGGGTTGGTGCGCCGTTCATAGGCGAAATTGCTCATCTCGCCATGGCCGGGGACGAAGGCGGTCTGGCCGCCGAGCGGCCAGAGCTTGCCGGTGATCGCGTTGATCAGATCCTGATGGTTGCCGCGCGGGAAGTCGGTGCGGCCGATCGAGCCCTTGAACAGCACGTCGCCCACGATCGCGAGCTGGCTCGGCGCATGGTGGAAGACGACATGGCCCGGCGTGTGGCCGGGGCAATGATAGACGTCGAAGGTCAGATGGCCGACCGTCACCTGGTCGCCATCGACCAGCCAGCGATCCGGCTCGAAACTCTCACCCGGAATGCCCCAGCGTTCGCCATCCTGCGGCAGCCGGTCGATCCAGAAGCGATCCTCCTCATGCGGCCCCTCGATCGGGACATCGAGATCGCGGGCCAGCACGCCGGCCTGGCCGCAATGGTCGATATGGCCATGAGTGACAAGAATCTTCTCGATCGTGACGCCGTGCTGCGCCGCCGCCTTCTTCAGCACCGGCAGGTCGCCGCCCGGATCGACAAAGGCGCCCCGCATCGTTTCCGTACACCAGAAGAGGGTGCAGTTCTGCTGCAGCGGGGTGACGGGGATCAGGACGGCTTTGAGCGGCGGCGTGGTCATGCTGCCGATGTGGCGAAGCGGCGCGGCGAGCGCAAGGGCGTCCGCACGCCTGCTCCTGCGGCGCCCTACCCCAACCCTTCGGCCGCGAAGGGTTCGGCGAGGCTGATGCTGTCGAGCACCTTGGCGGTTTCGTCGCGCACGCGCAGCATCACCCGGTGCAGGCGGCATTCGCTTTCGGGCAGGCAGTTGGTGCAGCTTTCATGGGCGAAGCGGCTGGCACAGGGAGTGAGCGCGAGCGACCCGCGGGTCAGGCGGACGATATCGCCATAGCTGATGTCAACCGGCGCCAGCGCCAGCCAATAGCCGCCGTCGCGACCGCGCTGGGTCGCCACCAGGCCTTCGCGCGACAATTCGGACAGGATCACCGTCAGGAATTTCGCCGGGATATTCTGGCGCGTCGCAATCTCGTTGAGGGGCACAGGCCCCTGGCGATAGCGGTCGGCAAGATGCTGGAGCGCGCGGATGGCGTAACGGGTCTTCTGGGACAGCATGGTCTGTTCGTTATTCGCCTGCGGCCCGGCTTTGGCAAGTCGAGCCGCAGGGTAGAGAAGGGAAAATCCGCTTTAATTTATGCGATGTTGCCGATCAGGGCTGCGTGCTGCTCAGAGCGTCGCGCGCCTGCCTAGGGAAATCGCTGAAAATACCGTCGACGCCGGTCGCGGCGATCGCCTGGACATAGCCGGCAAAGTCGCCCCGGCCCTGCGGATCGTCCGGCCGCTTATACTGGTCGGGCAGGAAGCTGTTTTCCATCCGCAGCGTCCAGATATGGACCTGAAGCCCGGCATCATGGGCACGACCGACCAGCGCGGTCGCCCCTTCGGGCGCCAGAACCATGGCAGCGGACGGGCCGAGGCCGGTGGCGTAGCCGGCAATCGCCTCCAGCCCGGAGACGCTCATCATGTCGGCATAGGTCGTGCCGGGTTCGTCAGCAGGGCCGCCTTCGGCATCGACGAGCTGGATGAGGCGCAGCCGGGTCGCTTCATGCAGGGCCTTCAGATTGCCGACCTCGAACGACTGGATGAAGACCGGATCGTCGGCATTGGTGTAGCCATATTTGCCGAGCAGATCGAGCAGCGCCTGCTGGTGCGGCAGGCCGATGCCGGCGAAATAGCTGGGATGCTTGGTTTCGGGATAGAGGCCGATGCGACGATGCTGCTCCGCTTCCTTGGCGCGGACCAGTTTCAATATCTCCTCAAAGGTCGGGATGAGATAGAGGTCGTTGAAGCGGACATTGGCCGGGCGCAGATCAGGCAGACGTTCCCGCGCCCGCAAAGTGCGCAGTTCGGCCAAGGTGAAATCCTCGGTGAACCAGCCGGTCATTGCGATGCCGTCGATCGTCTTCGTCGTCTTGCGATCGGCAAATTCGGGATGGTCGGCGACGTCGGTGGTGCCGCCAATCTCATTCTCGTGCCGGGCAACCAGCACGCCATCCCTGGTCAGGACCAGATCGGGCTCGATATAGTCGGCGCCCTGGTCGATCGCCCGCTCATAGCTGGCGAGCGTATGTTCGGGCCGCTCGCCGCTGGCACCGCGATGCGCGATGATCAGCGGGTCGGCGGCCCGGACAGCGGAAAGGGGGAGCAGGCCCATCATCAGCAATGCCCCGATGCCCAGCAGCCCCCGTCCGATCACGCCATCACGCCTTTCAGCGCGTTTTCGTAGGTCGTCGCCTTGAAGCCGACGACCGTACCCTTGCCGGTGTCGAGGATCGGGCGCTTGATCATCGAGGGGTTGGTGATCATCAACAGGATCGCCTTGTCCGCGTCGATATGCGCCTTGTCCCCCGCGTCGAGCGCCTTGAAGGTGGTGCCGGAGCGGTTGAGGATGGTTTCCCAACCATGCTCCATCACCCATTCCTCCAGCTTTTCCTTGTCGACGCCGGCAACCTTATAGTCGTGGAAATTATAGGCGACGCGCTCATTGTCCAGCCAGTTGCGGGCCTTCTTGATCGTGTCGCAATTCTTGATGCCGTACATGGTAATCATGATGATATGTCCCTGTTACCCTTTGAAGGCGGTGACTTCGATTTCGATCTTCATCTCCGGCTTGATGAGGCCAGCGACGACGCAGCTGGCGGCCGGGCGGATCTCGCCAAAGATGGGCGCGGTGGCCTTGCCCAGATCGTCCCAATAGGCAGGGTCGGTGATATAATAGGTGACGCGCACGACATCGGCAAAGGAGAAGCCGGCGTCTTCAAGCGCCTTGCCGATCACCTTGAGCGCGTTGACGCCCTGATCGACCACGCTGTCGGGCATGATCTTGGTTTCGGGATCGGTGCCGGTGGTGCCGGCGACGAAGCACCAGTCGCCCTGGACGACGGCGCGCGAATAGCCGACCTGCGCCTCGAAGGGCGAGCCGGAGGAAATGAGCTGGCGGGACATGGAGGGATTCCTGTTGCGATGCGAAAAGGATCGGGGCGAAAAGGATCGCATCGGCCTTTGCCGCCTTGGTTCCGCGCTGTCCAGTGCGTTTCCGGACGTGCTTGCGCGGAACGGGAAAATGGGGTGATCGTTGGAGGGGGACATGCCCCTGCAAGGAGACGCGCCATGACGATGTCCGACAATCGCCCCTTCCCCGACGAGAGTGAAGAGAATAGCGAACAGGCCGATGCCGGCACCCAGGCGAACGACGTCGCCGACGATGCGCTGGGCCGGACCAGCGACCTGAGCGAAGAGAGCGAGCATGGCGGGCGGCCCAACCCGGCGCAGATCATCCCCGACGATGTCCCCGACCTGGTCGACAAGATGGACGAGATGGACCGGTCCGGCTGGATCGACGAGGGCGCGTTCGACGGCGAGCCGCGCATGGACGACGAGGATGATGGCGAGGAGGACGAAATCCTTAACGAGGATGACGACTAGCCGCTAGGCGGGGTGCGCCTGTGCCGGCGCGAGGCCGAAATTGATCATGCCGCGCGCCATATGGCCGAGCGCTTCCGCCATGGCGTCGGCAATGTCGGTGTCGAGATCTTCCTGCATGGCGATGGCGCAGGCCGCCGCCGTCGCCCATTGATCGGCCAGTTGCGGCGTGATCGGAAAGGCGCGGTGCAGCGACATGATGCAGGTGCCGCGCTGAAACCAGTCGCGTGGGCCGCCCAGCCAGCCGCACAGGAAGCGGGTGAGGCCGTGGCGCACGACGGAGAGGTCGGCGGCATGAATGGCGCGCAACTGCGCATAGGCCGGGTCGCTTTCCAGCAGGTCATAGAAACGATCTGCAATGGCGCGGACGACCGGTTCGCCGCCGATGCGGACATAGGGGCTGGGCGGCGCGGCGGCGTTCATGCGGCAATCTCCATGGGCTGAGGCCGGCGCACCCTGCGCATCCCCTGCGCGTCCCACATTGATCCCGATCAAACGCCGGTTCGCCCCGAAATGGCGACAAGCCGGATCAGATTTAACCCTCTGTTTTTCCTGAACCTGCTAGGGGCGCGCCATGTCCAGACGCCCCGACCGATTCACCCCCGACCGCATCGACACACTTTGGCGCCGGGAGGCGGCGCGTGCCGGACAGGCGCGCTTTCGTCGTCCCGCGCCCGAGCGCAGCGGCTTCAGCGGCAAGACACTGGGATTGGTGTTGGCGCTGGGGATGATGATCGGCTGGCAAGCGCCCGACTGGTGGGCGCGACTGGCGCCCGAGATCGCGATGCCGACGGCGTCGACCGGCACGGCCCCGTCGAGTGCCAGCGCCGACCAGCTGTCGGCTGATTTCGGCTATTGCCATAGCGGCGGCGGGACCAATTGCGTCGTCGATGGCGACACTTTCTGGTTCCGGGGCGAGAAATATCGGATCGCCGACATCGACACGCCCGAAACCCATGGGCCCCGCTGCGCGGAGGAAGGCGCGCTGGGCGCGCGGGCGACCAGCCGGTTGCAGCAACTGATGAATGCCGGCCCCTTCTCGCTGGAGATCGACGGGCGGGCGACCGACAAATATGGCCGGGCGCTGCGGATCGTGACGCGCGATGGCCAGTCGATCGGCCAGCAGCTGGTGGACGAAGGGCTGGCCCGAACCTGGGACGGACGCCGCCACCCCTGGTGCTGAAAAAAGGGGGCGCCTTCGCCCCCTTTCCGATCAGCGGCAGCTGAGACTGCCGCGGTCGATCTCGCGGCCGAGCAGCGCGCCGGCGCCGCCGCCGATCAATATGCCCGCCGTGTTGGAATAGCCGCGATCAAGCTGGCCGCCGATCAGCGCGCCGATCGCGCCGCCGATGATGAGGCCGGTGGTGCCGTCCGAACGGCGGCAATAATAGCGGTCGTCATAGCCGCGATAGATGCGCATGCTGCGGTCGACCCGGATCGGCGCATAGCCGCCGCGATAATAGCGGTCGGGGCGATAGCGGCCACCATAGCGCGGATCGGGCCGGTTCCAGTCATAGGCATAGACCGGGGGTCCGGGCCTGCGATAGCCGCCATGCGGCGGCGGCGGGCGATGGTTGCCGGGACGGCCATATTGAGGCGGACGACCATGGCCCGGATGGCCCGACTGGGGTGGGCGGCCTGCCCCCGGCCGGCCGGGCTGGGGCGGACGCTGGGCGCCGGGGCGGCCACCCTGGGGCGGACGCTGGGCATGATTGCCGCCATGGCTGGGGGGACGTTGTGCGCCCGGACCACCGGGGCCGCCATGACCCGATGACGGGCCGCCGGGTCGGCCATGACCCTGGCCGTGCTGGGCAGCGGCGGGCATGGCGGTCAACGCCATGGCGCCCAGTGAAAGCGCGGCAATCATGCTCTTGGCAAAGCGATGCAAAGTCCTGTCCCTTTTCGATTCCTGTTGACCGGGCGAGGCTAGAACGCGGCAGCTGAACACATGTTGCATGAACGGAACAATAGGGAAGGCGGGGATCAAAATTGTAGGAAATACTGCGCTTAACTTCGCATATTTCCCGCACATTCTGACATTTAATTTCCAATCTTTGTCATTTTGGAACAAGTGAGCGTCAGAGACAGGCCCGGTGCCGGACGGCAATATAGGCCGGCGGGAAGAAATAGGACAGCGCGCCCGCGACGCCCGCCCCGCGGCTTTCAGAGCGTGTTGGCGATGATGGCGCGCTGGCTGTTGTCGAGGCCGTCCAGCGCCGCGGTCGCGGCCTGATCGGCGCCGGCCTGATCGCCGCCGTCGCTGCCCACGAACTGGATCGCGCTCAGCAGCACCAATATCGCCCAGAGCAGGGCCATCCAGCGGCTGGTGAAGAGGGAGCGGAGTCGGACGCCGAACATGGCGACCGGTCTGGCATGGCGGCGGTTAAGGAAGCGTCACGCCCGTCGCGTGGTTCAGCCCGGCGCGGGCGGGAAGGCCGGGGCGCGGGACGGCAAGCCGGATGGCGGGCTGGTCAGCAGCAGCCGGTCGAGCTGCGCATAGCCCAGGCAGCGATGGCAATAGGCAAAGTCGAAGGCCGTGTTGAGAATCCAGGCCTGGGTCGCGACATCCCAGGCCGCCCAGGCTTCGCGTGTAACCTGATCGCTGCCGCAGACATTGCAGACGAAGACGTAGAATGGCGGAGATGGGGGATCGACGGGGCTGGTCATGACCGGACCATAGCCCAGGGCATCGCCATTCTGGCGCGAGACTGGTCCGTTATGGACGCGATGCAGGGTGCTCCAGCGGCGTACAAAAAAGGGGAGGCGCTCCCCGCGCCTCCCCTCCCCTCGACCTGGATCAGATCCCTTTGCAAGCTGACGCATCAGCAGCTTGAAACGCTCAAGCGCCGCGCGGGCTTGATCAAAGCGCGACGCGCTTTGGTCTTATTCCGCCGCGATACCGGCGGCCTTGAACATGTCCGGATCGCTTTCGTCGACATTGGCCGCTTCGGCGCCCTTGAGCTTCTTGCGGCGGTCGAATGCGTCCCAGACGTCGTTCCACTGGCCGCGGGTCGCGCCCTTGGAATATTCGGTCGCGCGGGTTTCGAAGAAATTGGCATGCTCCACGCCGTTGAGCAGCGGGGTCAGCCAGGGCAGCGGATGCTCGTCGATCATGTAGATCGGCTTCAGCCCCAGCTGGCCCAGGCGCCAGTCGGCGATGTAGCGGACATATTTCTTGATGTCCTTGGGCGTCATGCCAGGGACCGGCCCCATTTCGAAGACGAGATCGACGAACGCGTCCTCGATCCGGACGGTCTTCTGGCACATGTCCATGATATCGTCCTTGACCGACGCGGTCAGGCAGTCGCGTTCCTTCACGAAGCTGTGGAACAGCTTGATGATGCCTTCGCAATGCAGGGTTTCGTCGCGGACCGACCAGGTGACAATCTGGCCCATGCCCTTCATCTTGTTGAAGCGCGGGAAGTTCATCAGCATCGCGAAGGAGGCGAAGAGCTGGAGGCCTTCGGTGAAGCCGCCGAACATCGCCAGCGTCTTGGCGATATCCTCGTCCGTGTCGACGCCGAACTGGGCGAGATAGTCATGCTTGTCCTTCATCTCCTTATACTGGAGGAAGGCCGAATATTCGCTTTCGGGCATGCCGATCGTGTCGAGCAGATGCGAGTAGGCCGCGATATGGACCGTTTCCATGTTGCTGAACGCGGTCAGCATCATCTTGATCTCGGTCGGCTTGAACACGCGGCCGTACTTCTCGTGGTAGCAATCCTGCACTTCCACGTCGGCCTGGGTGAAGAAGCGGAAAATCTGGGTCAGCAGGTTGCGCTCATGATCGCTGAGCTTCTGCGCCCAGTCACGGCAATCCTCGCCCAGAGGCACTTCCTCGGGCAGCCAGTGGAGCTGTTGCTGGCGCTTCCAAAATTCATAGGCCCAGGGATATTCGAAGGGCTTGTAGACCTTGGAGGCTTGAAGAAGGGGCATCGGGGGGAGAGTCCTTGAATTGATACGTCATGCCAGCGAAAGCGGACATCGCTCTTTTAGAAGCGATATGCCCGCCTTCGCTGCATGACGGTTAATTACGATTGGGGGCCTGTGTTAGCGCCGACGCACACACAGCCTTAATCTCAGCGAGCGTCAGACTTTCCGGCGTTTGCAAGCCACGCGATGCGATGGACGCAATACGAGCCGATGTCTGCTCCTCACGACTAAATAGTGAATTAGTAGCGGATGCTGGCTGCCTACCAAACATACCTATTTTCGTGAGATAATTATCATACGGCTTAGACTCGCCAAAAGCGCGGCTTAGATCGTCCAGAAAATTGTTCGACATATCCATCACTCCTTACTGACAGGCGAGGCACTCGTCATAGTCGGTGGTCTCGCCGATCTCGAACTTGGGGGCGTCGATCGTGTTGTCCGCTTCCACGCCACCGGCGAAGCCGGCGCGCTGCACCGACTTGGAGCGCAGATAATAGAGCGACTTGATGCCCAGTTCCCAGGCACGGAAGTGGAGCATCAGCAGATCCCACTTCTCGACATCGGCCGGGATGAACAGGTTCAGCGACTGGGCCTGGTCGATATAGGGGGTGCGATCGGCGGCCAGTTCGAGCAGCCAGCGCTGGTCGATCTCGAAGCTGGTCTTGTACACATCCTTTTCTTCCTGGGTCAGGAAGTCGAGATGCTGGACCGAACCGCCGCGTTCCAGGATCGAGTTCCATACGGCGCTCGAATCCTTGGCCTTTTCGACCAGCAGCTTTTCCAGATAGGGGTTCTTCACCGCGAAGCTGCCCGAGAGCGTCTTGTGGGTGTAGATGTTCGCCGGGATCGGCTCGATACAGGCCGAGGTGCCGCCACAGATGATCGAGATCGACGCGGTCGGCGCGATCGCCATCTTGCAGGAAAAGCGTTCCATCACGCCCTGGTCGGCGGCGTCGGGGCACGGCCCGCGCTCCTGCGCCAGCATCATCGACGCCTCGTTCACCTTGGCATTGATATGCTTGAAGATGCGCAGGTTCCACGACTTGGCCATGGCGCCTTCGAACGGGATGCCGCGTGCCTGCAGGAAGCTGTGGAAGCCCATGACGCCCAGGCCCACCGAGCGTTCGCGGCTGGCGCTATATTTGGCGCGGGCCATTTCCGGCGGGGCGCGGTCGATATAGTCCTGCAGCACATTGTCGAGGAAGCGCATGATGTCTTCCGCGAAGGTCGGATGATCCTTCCACTGATCCCAGGTTTCCAGGTTCATCGAGGAGAGGCAGCAGACCGCCGTGCGATCCTGGCCGAGATGGTCGCGACCCGTCGGCAGGGTGATTTCCGAGCAGAGGTTCGACGTCGAGACCTTGAGCCCCAGGTCGCGGTGATGCTTGGGCATCATCCGGTTCACCGTGTCGGAGAAGACGATATAGGGTTCGCCGGTGGCGAGGCGGACCTCGACCAGCTTCTGGAACAGCGCGCGGGCATTGACGGTGCCCCGCACCGACTGGTCCTTGGGGCTGCGCAGGTTGAAATCACTGCCGTCGCGCACCGCTTCCATGAACTCGTCGGTCAGCAGCACGCCATGGTGCAGATTGAGCGCCTTGCGGTTGAAGTCTCCGCTCGTCTTGCGGATTTCCAGGAACTCCTCGATCTCCGGGTGGGAGACGTCGAGATAGCAGGCCGCCGAGCCGCGACGCAGCGACCCCTGGCTGATCGCCAAGGTCAGCGAATCCATCACGCGGACGAAGGGGATGATGCCGCTGGTCTTGCCGTTGAGGCCGACCGGCTCACCGATGCCGCGCACGCTGCCCCAATAGGTGCCGATGCCGCCGCCGCGCGAGGCGAGCCAGACATTCTCGTTCCAGGTGTTGACGATGCCTTCCAGGCTGTCGTCGACGCTGTTCAGATAGCAGCTGATCGGCAGGCCGCGACCAGTGCCGCCGTTCGACAGCACGGGCGTTGCCGGCATGAACCAGAGCTTGGAAATATAGTCATAGACGCGCTGCGCATGCTCGGCATCGTCCGAATAGGCGGCGGCGACGCGCGCGAACAGATCCTGATAGCTTTCGCCAGGCAGCAGATAGCGATCGTTCAGCGTGTCCTTGCCGAATTCGGTCAGCAGCGCATCGCGCGACGAATCCGTCACGACATGAAAGCGACGTTCATGAATCTTGGACGACGCAGACGCCGGAGCCTCGGCCGCCTTGTCCTTGCCCGCCTTGGGCTCGACCTTGTCCACCAGATCCTCGATACGCTCGTCCATCACCGTCGCCACGTCGCCGTTTCCACCTTGTTCACTATCTCGAAAGTCCATGCGAGCCCCCGATTATTCCTGATTCCGTTCGATTCGGCTCAACCAGTCCAGGAGGCACCTGAAATCATAGCATGAACCCAATCGGGCCGGGACAGAAATGGGGTCAATCGACCGGATCACAAGGGCAAAAGCCCCTTATCGCCGGAAGCAGGTCCGGCAATGCAATCACAATCTATTGGGTGACCCCCTTGGTCCCGATACCACAGATAGTGCCACAGCCCCATGATCGCGCAAGAGGGTAAATGACAGTTCGGGGACTCGGTTCATCGACGCCGAGATTCCTTTCGTCGCGGACACGCCCTGTCATGGCATGGCGACGCGCGGACTTTCTAGGGCCTTGAAAAAGGCAAGAGGCGCCACGCAAATTTAAAATAAATTTGCCTTGCCACGCAAATCCGCGCGTTGCCCCAATCGGGTCCAGCGGACATGCCCCAGCGAGGCGGCCCAACGACAGGATGCCTCCGACACCAGCGCCCCTCCCCGCTTTTTCCAGCACACCGTCTCCACCCTTTCCGGTTCAGAGTGCCCCCCGTTGCAGGCGCGCATGGTCCCCTACCGGAGCTAAAAGCGCGATGCGGCGATGGGATCGCGGACCGCACACCCGCCCCAAATATTGCAAATGAGACAATCGACGATAGGATTGCGCCCCACCACTGGTTACATGATAAGCGCCCACCCCGCTTGGGCGATGGAGATTGGAATGCCGATAACAATACAAAATGCAGCGGGAAACGATGTGCAGGCCCCCCCCGAATTCCTTGCTTCGCAAAATGGCACGATCACCTTTACCGGCAAGGGCGGGCGGGTCGAGATTGGGCATAATTGCTATGCAGCCCAGATCCACATGACCGTCGGCGACGATTGCACGGTGCGCGTTGGATCAGACTGTCGCCTGAATGCGATCACCATCTACACGGTTCGAGATTCGACCGTGTCGATCGGCGATGGCAGCGGCTTTACCTGGACCTGCGTCATGCAATGCCATGAATCCTTCAATATCAGCCTGGGCGAAGGATGCCTGATTGCAAGCGATAGCTGGATCACGGTCAGCGACATGCATTCGGTCATCGATATCGCCAGCAATCAGCGCATCAACCCCGGCGCCGACGTGCGCCTCGGCGACCGAGTCTGGCTGGGCGATGGCGCTTCGATCATGAAGGGCGTGACCATCGGAGCCGACAGCGTCGTCGCGGCACGATCCGTGGTAACGAAGGATGTTCCTTCCAATTGCGTTGCTGCCGGCGTCCCCGCACGGATCGTGCGCACCGGCATCAAATGGAATTTCAACCTGCTGCCGGTCGCCGATCCGCTGCCCACGCCATGACAAGCCTGTCCATCGTTCATTGATAAAGCTGAAGGAGCGCGACGGGATCGTCGCGTCTCCACCACTGGACTCATCGTCTCAAAGGCCTATAGCCCCGCCTTGCCAGACCCGCCGTGCAGAGGCGGGCCGCAAGAATAGGGATCAGGGTAGATGACGCTCATCAAGACCGCCGACCTCATCGAGAGCGTCGCCGATGCACTCCAGTTCATCAGCTATTATCATCCGATGGATTATATCCGGGCCTTGGGCACGGCCTATGAGGCCGAAGCCAATCCGGCGGCGAAGGACGCCATCGCCCAGATCCTGACCAACAGCCGCATGTGCGCCGAAGGCCACCGCCCGATCTGCCAGGACACCGGCATCGTCAATGTGTTCGTGAAGTGGGGCATGGAGTGCCGGCTGGACGACAATAGCCGGTCGATGCAGGAGGTGATCGATGAAGGGGTGCGCAAGGCGTACCTCAACCCCGAAAATCGGCTGCGCGCGTCGATCCTGAAAGATCCCGCCTTTTCGCGCCAGAACACCAAGGACAACACGCCCTGCGTGCTGAACGTGGAAATGGTGCCGGGCAACAAGGTCATCATCGACGTCGCGGCCAAGGGCGGCGGCAGCGAGAACAAGACCAAGTTCAAGATGATGAACCCCAGCGATTCGATCGTCGACTGGGTGCTGGAAATGGTGCCGCAGATGGGCGCCGGCTGGTGCCCGCCGGGCATGCTGGGCATCGGCATCGGCGGCACCGCGGAAAAGGCGGTTGCGCTGGCCAAGGAAAGCCTGATGGACCCGATCGACATGGGCGAGCTGAAGGCCCGTGGCCCGCAGAACAAGATCGAGGAACTGCGCATCGAGCTGTTCGACAAGGTCAATGCGCTGGGCATCGGCGCGCAGGGCCTGGGCGGCCTGGCCACCGTACTGGACATCAAGATCCACGACTATCCCTGCCATGCGGCTGGCAAGCCGGTAGCGATGATCCCGAACTGCGCCGCGACCCGCCACGCGCATTTCACCCTCGACGGGTCCGGCCCGGCCTATCTGGAAGCGCCCAAGCTCAGTGAATGGCCGCAGGTCGACTGGAAGCCGAGCAAGGAAGCGATCCGCGTCGATCTCGACACGCTGACGCCGGAACAGGTGCAGGGCTGGAAGCATGGCGACCGCCTGCTGCTGAACGGCAAGATGCTGACCGGCCGCGACGCCGCGCACAAGCGGATCGCCGACATGCTGGAGAAGGGCGAGACCTTGCCGGTCGATTTCAAGGGGCGCGTGATCTACTATGTCGGCCCGGTCGATCCGGTGCGCGACGAAGTGGTCGGCCCGGCCGGCCCGACGACCGCGACCCGCATGGACAAGTTCATGGACATGATGCTGGAACAGGGGCTGGCCGCCTGCGTCGGCAAGGCCGAGCGCGGCCCGGCCGCCACCGACAGCATCGCCAAGCACAAGAGCGCCTATCTGATGGCGGTCGGCGGCGCAGCCTATCTGGTCGCCCGCGCGATCAAGGAAGCCAAGGTCGTGGGCTTCGAGGATCTGGGCATGGAAGCCATCTACGAGTTCACGGTGGAGGACATGCCCGTCACCGTCGCCGTCGATAGCGAAGGCCAGAATGTCCACCGCCTCGCCCCACTGGTGTGGCAGGAAAAGATCAAGAAGGAAAAGCTGCTCGAAGGGGCGTAAGATCGCCCCGTCAGCAACTATCCTATTGATACGGATCAAGGCGGCGCGCGAGACGGGAACCCCGTTTCGCGCGCCGCATTATTTCCGGCACCCAAAGCCGGAGTTCATCCATGTCCTTCACGCAGCTCGAACCGCCCTTGCCCGTCATGATCGAAGGCAAGGGCAAAGGCTATGCCTTCGCCGTCATCGACTATGGGCAGGAGCATAATCTGATCTGGGTGACGGGCCTCAGCGACAGCGGAGAAATCTGGTGTGCGCCCAACCCGCTGGTCCGACTGCAGACCAACTGGACGATGGGACGCCAGCCGCATCATGAGCCCGACTGGAAGAATGTCACGCTGGCGCCGATCAAGCCGAGCTGACGAAAAAGGCGCGCCATCCCATCGGATGACGCGCCTTTTTCGTTGCCCCCTCCCCATGCTGCGCATGGGGAGGAATAGGACTTTCGATTACAGCTTGCCGCTCAAGGACACGCCGATGATGCGGGGCTCGTTGAACACCGGCGCCATATAGTTTTCGATCACGCCCTTCACGTTCTTCTCGCCGGTGATGTTGCGGGCGAACGCGGCGATCTCATATTTGCCGTCCGGCGCGGTGTAGCCGATCTTCAGACCGCCTTCGAAGTCGCCCTTCGAGTAGAACTCCTTCGTCTTGTAGAGGACGAAGTTGGTGTAGCCCTGGATGTTCCAGTCGGTCGCCGCGAAGAGCTTGCCACCATTGCCCAGCGGCACATCATAGCGGGCCGCGATGTTGGCCGTGTATTTCGGCGCGTTGGGCAGCGGGTTGCCGTCGATCTGGGCAAAGACGCCACGGCCGGCGACGGTGACAGTCGGGTCTTCCACGGTGCAGACGACCACGCCGTTCAGCGTGCAGACCTGGGCATAGACATTCTTGTCGTTGATCTCGCTGTGCAGCAGGCTGAGGCCGGCCGACAGGGTGAGATTGTCGAACGGACGCGCTTCCAGATCGGCTTCCAGGCCATAGGCCTTGGCCGCGTCGGCATTGAACAACACGCCATTGCCGTTCACGTCATTGCCGTTGAGCTGGATGTCCTTCACCTTCCAGGCGAAGCCCGACAGGTTGAAGCGCAGGCGGTTGCCCAGCAGGTTGGTCTTGATGCCGCCTTCGTACGACATGATCGTTTCCGAATCCGCCGTGGTGAAGTCGCTGTTGAAGACCGCCGAGCGGCCCTGGATGGTCGGGCCACGGAAGCCGCGCGCGACGCGGGCGTAGAGGCTGACTTCGGGGCTGACTTCATACAGGGCGCTGACGTCCCAGCTCGGTTCCTTGCCGGTCAGCTTGACGTAACGACGGCCGGCATAGGTCGAAACGCCGGCCGCATTGGCGGTAGCGCGGACCAGACGGGTTTCCTTCGTGTCCTTGGTGTAGCGACCGCCGGCGGTGATGGTCAGGCCCGGCACCACTTCGTAGCTCGCCTGGCCGAACAGGCCCCAGCTTTCATTCTTGTTGCGCAGGCGCACCCAGTTGTTGGGATTGTTGGCGGCGCCGGTCAGGAAATAGGCGCGCTGGTAGAAATCGGTGGTGTCGCGGCTGTCGAAATACATGCCGCCAACCTGCCACTTGAAGGCGCTGTCACCATTGCTGGCGAGGCGGACTTCCTGGGTCAGCTGGTCGAGGTCGCGCACCTGGCCCTGGCTCTGGCCATAGCCATTGGCGACGCCGTTCACCGGATAGTCGGCAGCGGCACCACCGTCGGTGTCGCCACGGCTGTAGCCCGAGGTGGTTTCATAGGCGGTGATCGAGGTCAGGGTGACCGGCCCCATGTCGATCGCGATATTTTCCGACGCGCCATAGGTCTTGTAGGCCTGCGGGTTGTTCATCGCTTCGTCGAGCGCGATCTTCGAGCGGGGTTCGCCCGACACGCTGTTGCTGCCCTTGGTGAGGCCGGCGCGATGGAAGATGGTCGAGGTGCCATCATAGTCGCGCGCATGGACGCTGGTCAGCATCGAGACATTTTCGGTCGGCGTCATCAGCAGCTGAAGGCGTACGTCCTTCTCATTATAGCCGCCCATCGCGTCCTTCTTCGGGGACACGGTGCCGTCGGCGCTGGGGCCGGTGTAGGTGTTGTCGACCCAGTCGTCGCGATGCTGGTAGAGGGCCGAGACGCGGAAGGCGAGCTTGTCCGCGACGATCGGGCCGCCGATGCCGCCGTCGAAGGTGACGGTGTTATAGCTGCCATAGCTGGCCTGGGCGCGACCTTCCCAATCCATCGACGGACGGATGGTGTCGAACTTGATGATGCCGGCCGTGGTGTTGCGGCCGAACAGCGAACCCTGCGGGCCGCGCAGCACTTCCACCTGGTTGACGTCGAACACCGGGTTCGACTTCAGCACGACATGCTCCAGCACGACATCGTCCTGGATGATCGACACCGGCTGCGACGCGCCGAGATAGAAATCGATATTGCCGAGGCCGCGGATGTAGAAGCGCGGGAAGATGCGGCCGGTGGTGGTTTCGGCGTAAAGGCCGGGCACGCGGGCGGCGAGTTCGAGAATGTCGCCGCCGCCGGCGGTCAGGTTGCGCAGCGCATCGCCCTGCACGACGCCGACCGAGACGGGCACCTTCTGCAGATTTTCCGAGCGGCGCTCGGCGGTCACGACGATCTCGTCGAGCTGGCCGGCGTCAGCGCCCGCTTCCTGCGCATGGGCGACGCCACCAAGGGCGAGCGCACCGAAGGCCGAGGTCAGCAGCAGCGCCGACCGTGCGAAAGTGAATTTCGACAAGGTTATTCCCCGATAATATTGCTTTTGCGTCCGGGACAGCGGCGCCCCTGCGCCTGCCGTCCGGGATGCCATCGCCGCTAGGCGCGATTTGTGGCGGGACAGTGACGTTCGCCCTGCCCAACATGGAAGCATGTCGGAATGTTGCCGAGCGTTGTAACAATGCAACACAATGCGATCCATGCGCCAAGGTGACTGGCAAGCGTCATACACGCTTGTTATCGTCCCAGCCCATGACAGGGGAAATCGAAGCAGCGGGTGACGCAATCACCGGGGGCATGCTGGCACGGGCGGTCGAGCCGGGCCATGGGGAAGCCCATGAGGCCGGCCATGGCGCCTGCCTGAATTGCGGCACGGCGGTGACGGGCAATTATTGCCCCGAATGCGGCCAGGCCGCGCATCTGCACCGCAGCTTTGCCGCGATCGGCCATGACCTGGCCCATGGCGTGCTGCATTTCGAGGGCAAGATCTTCACCACCCTGCCCGAGCTGGCGCTGCGCCCCGGACAGTTGACGCGCCGCTATATCCATGGCGAGCGGGCCAAGTTCGTATCGCCCTTTGCCCTGTTCCTGTTCAGCGCCTTCCTGATGTACGCGATCTTCTCGCTGACCAGCCATCATGGCCCGGAAGGCGCGCGCAACCAGGTGAAGATGAACAGCGAGGCGATTGCCGAGCTGAAGAAGGAAGAAGAAAAGGCCGATGCCCGCATCGCCAAGGTGCAGGCGCAACTGGCCGAGTCGGGGATCAGCGCGAGCCGGCGCGAGACGTTGCAGGAGAAGCTGAAGGACGCGCGGGACGAGCGGAAGGGCCTGTCGCTGGCGAGCGGCCTGACCGACTCGCTGACCGGCGAAGGCGTCAACAAGAACGTCGCCGATACGGTCGGCAAGGCGATCAGCGCGGCGGCCAAAGACCCCGAATTCGCTTATTACAAGCTCAAGGCCAATGCCTATAAATTCTCCTGGCTGCTGATCGTCATATCGCTGCCCTTCCTGTGGCTGCTGTTCCCGTTCAGCCGCCGGTTCAAGATTTACGACCATGCGATCTATGTGACCTATTCGATCGCCTTCATGTCGCTGCTCTTCTCGCTGTCGATGATCCTGACGGCGGTCGGCATCACCCATGGGCTGGTGACGCTGGTGCTGCTGCTGTTCGCGGCCTGGCACATGTATCGCCAGTTCAAGGATGCCTATCAGCTTTCGCGCAGCGGCACCTTGCTGCGGCTGCCGCTGCTGTACGGCTTTGCCTGTGCGTCGCTGTCGCTGTTCTTCGCGTTCCTGATGATGATGGGGTGACGGGTCGCGTCCCTATTGTATAGGGCGCGCATGATTACGTCCCCGATCTGGTTACCCGCCACCCTGATGGCCGGGGCCACGCAGGCCTGGCGCACCGCGGTGCAGCGGCGCGTGGGCAAGACGCTGTCGATCAATGCGGCGGGCCTGGTCCGCTATCTTTACGGCATTCCCTTCGCGCTGATCCTGCTTGGCGGCTATCAACTGCTCTTCCCCGCACCCTTCCCTGCGCTGGGGCGGCTGTTCCTGCCCTTCTGCCTGGCCGGCGGGCTGGCCCAGATCATCGCCACCAATTTGCTGATCATGGCGTTCGGACACCGCAATTTCGTCGTCGGCACAGCCTATTCCAAGACCGAGGCAGTGCAGGGCGCGATCCTGTCCTTCCTGCTGATGGGCGAGCGGCTGAGCGCGCTGACCTGCGCCGGGATCGGCTGCGGCGTCGCCGGCGTGATGCTGCTGTCGACCGGCGGCAAGCGGATGGGGCCGATGGATTTCCTGCGCGCGCTGGGCCAGCCGGCGGCGATCACCGGCATCGCATCGGGATTCTTCTTCGCGCTGACCGCGATCGGCATCCGCCGCGCGACGCAGGAGGTGGGCGGGGGCGATCCGATCCATGCCGCGCTGATCGTCCTGAGCGTCACGGTGCTGCTGCAGACGCTGCTCCAGGGCGGCTATCTGGCGCTGCGTGAGCCGGGCGAGATGCGTAAGGTGTTCACCAGCTGGCGAGTGTCGGGCCAGGTCGGCTTCCTGTCGGCCATGGGTTCGGCCTGCTGGTTCACCGGCTTTGCCACGGCGCCGGTCGCGCTGGTGCGGATCGTCGGCCAGATCGAGGTCGCCTTCACCATGGCGTTCGGCCATTTCTACCTGGGCGAACGGATGGCGCGCAGCGAGGCGATGGGGCTGATGCTGGTCGCATGCGGCGTGGTGCTGGCGCTGCTGGGTGCGCTCTGACGAAGCTGACATCCGTGTCAGTATGATAACCGATATTTTACCATCCATGGCTAGCCAGTTGCCGTGGGCACAGAAACGCAATCGGGAACCGTCGCACGAGCGGTAATGAAGGTCGCCAAACTCTCTGGCGATCTGGGTATCCGTACGCTCGACCTTCAGGCAGACATCAGCGAACTCGCGGACCGGGTGACGCAACAGGCGCGCACGATCGAGGCGATCAGCGGCGCCGCGTCGCAATTGTCGCGCGATGGCGAAAGCGTGTCATTGGTCGGCCAGGACGCGCGCGAGAAGGCGGTCGCCGCCCGCGCCATCATCGATGATTCGGGACGGCAGCTGTCGACCGCGAACGGCAATTTCGTCGACCTGATCGAACAGGTGAGCCGCATCCATTCCCGCCTCGATGGCTTTGGCGAGGCGCTCAAGACCGTCGCCCATGTCACCAGCGTGATCAGCGGCATCGCCAGCCAGACCAATTTGCTGGCCCTCAACGCGACGATCGAGGCGGCACGGGCCGGCGACGCGGGGCGCGGCTTTGCCGTGGTCGCGGCCGAGGTGAAGAAGCTGGCGCAGGAAACGGCAAGCGCGACCCAGACGATCGAGCGGTCGATCGGCGCGCTGACCAGCGAGGCCGGCGGCATGCTGGACAGCATCACCCATGGCGCGCAGACCGCGCGCACGGCGCTGTCCGACACCAAGAATATCGAGGCGCTGGTCGACCGGCTGGGATCGCTAATGCAGGGCCTGTCGAGCAACAGCGAGGCGGTGGCCGAGCGGATCGCGTCGATGGTCGGTTCCGCCAGCGAGATCCGGACCGGCCTGTCGGCGCTGTCGAGCACGTCGGGCGACAATGCCGATGGCCTGCAACGGCTGTCGGGCCGCGTGTCGATCGCCAGCGACGACACCAACATGCTGCTGCAATATCTGGCGGAAAGCGGCGTCGACATCCCCGATTCGCCCTATATCCGGTTCAGCCTGACCGCCGCGCAAGCAGTGGGCCATGCGATCGAACAGGCGCTGGACGAAGGCCGCATCAGCGAAGCCGATGTGTTCAGCGAATATTATGCGCCGATCCGCGGCACCAATCCGCCGCAATTCACCCATCCGATCCAGCCGATCATGCTGGCCGAGGCCCGTGCGCAGCAGGAAGTGGCGCGCGGCTACAAGGGATTGTTCGGCATGACCTTCACCGATCGCAACAGCTTCGGCGCGATCGCCATGCCCGAACGCGCTCTGCCGCAGCGGCCGGGCGACGAGAAATGGAATGCGGAATTTTCGCGCCAGGGCGTGGTGTTCGATTTCCCC
This sequence comes from Sphingobium sp. WTD-1, assembly GCF_030128825.1. Taxonomy (NCBI): domain Bacteria; kingdom Pseudomonadati; phylum Pseudomonadota; class Alphaproteobacteria; order Sphingomonadales; family Sphingobiaceae; genus Sphingobium; species Sphingobium sp. WTD-1. The sequence continues at coordinate 158,723 of NZ_CP119127.1, forward strand.
GACACGCGCGAACAGTGCAAGATCAGCGAACCCTTCTGCATCAAGGCCTATCGCCGCCTGACCGCCGAGGGCGAGGTCATCCTGCTGAAGCAGGTGATCGCCGCCATCCATGTGCGCGGCCGCCACTGGGGCATATTGCAAATGGCCTATAAGGATCAGGGCTGATCCGGGCCGCCCGGCGCGTCCGTTTCCTCCTATAAATCAGGCTGCACGGCAGCGACCATGGCCGTCCGCCCAATGTGGGAGGGCGGCCATTTTCATATCATCGGCGTACATGTCAGCCATTCGACAGGGAGGCACGGATGAAGCGCATCGTGGTCTGTTGCGACGGCACCTGGAACGAACCAGATCATAATGAGCAGGGCAAGCCCTGCCCGACCAATGTGGTGAAGCTGGCCAGCCTGATCCCGGCAATGGCGGAGGACGGCACGGCGCAACGGGTCTTCTATCACAATGGCATTGGGTCGATGGCGTCGCGGACCAAGCGGCTGATCGACGGGGCGACCGGCTATGGCATCAGCCGCATCCTGCTGTCCTGCTATGCTTGGCTGGTGCGCACCTATCAGCCGGGCGACCAACTGTATTTCTTCGGCTTCAGCCGGGGCGCCTATACCGCCCGATCGCTGGCCGGCTTCGTACGCAATTCCGGCATATTGCGGCCCGAGCATGAAAGCCTGATCCCCGACGCCTTTGCGCTTTATCGATCGCGCGACGGCACCCGCGCGCCGCGATCGGAAGCGTCGCGCCTGTTCCGGCAAAGCTATGCCTGGTCGGACACTACGCCGATCCAGTGCGTCGGCGTGTGGGACACGGTCGGGTCGCTGGGCGTGCCCAACACCTTGTTCCAGGGGATATTGAAGCATCTGTGCCGGGTGAATCGCGAATTTCACGACACCGACCTATCATCGACGGTCGCCTTCGCCTTTCATGCCGTGGCAATCGACGAGCATCGCAAGCCGTTCCTGCCGACATTGTGGACGATTCCCGACGGGCAAGGCGCAGGCCAGCATGTCGAGCAATGCTGGTTCCCCGGCTGCCATGCCGATGTCGGCGGCGGCAATCCCGATTCGGCGCTGTCGGGGATCGCACTGGAGTGGATGGTGGAGCGCGCCCGGCTCGCCGGACTGGCGGTGGATGATCCGTTCCGGCTGGTGCCGCCCGCTTTCCCGCCGCACCACCCCGATCCACTGGGTCCGGTCAGCGAATCCCAGACCCTCTTCTATCGCCTGTTCGGATCGGGCGAACGACCGATCGACGTGCCCCACCCGGCCGGACGGACCAATGAAAGCCTGTCCGATGCGGCGATCGAGCGCTGGCACAAGCTGGCGACATGGCGGCCGGCCGCGCTGGTCGACCTGGCGCAGCGCAAGCCCGACATGCTGGAGCCCCGCGGCCCGTGACGGGCCGCGGATAGATCAGGACGCGACCGGAATCACGCCATATTGCTGAAGTCCGGTCATGAAGGCATGAATCGCCAGCGCCGCCTGCAGCACCGCGATCAGCCAGCCGAACGCCATCAGCGTGCCGATGCGGATGAAGCCGAGCAATTGCCGGGCGTAGATCATCGCCAGGCAATCGGCGACCATCATGCCCAGGAAAATGCCAAACACGCCGATCAGGAAGGTCTGGGTATCGCCGGCGACCGCCGCGAACAGCAGCAGCGCGACGATGCCATAAGGGGTGATAATGATCGGAAAGGTGACCGGCGACAGAGCCAGCCCCTTGGCGGATTGCGGCGGCTCCTGTGCATCGGGCCGATGCTGCGCATTCTTGATCGCTTCGAGCGCGCCGATCAGCAGTAGCACGCCCCCGGTCAGCAACAGGTCCGCCGAGCCGATCTGCCAATTCTGGCGCAGCTTGTCGCCCAGGAAAAGAATCAGGAAGCCGACGGCCGTGGCCAGCAGGGTCGCCTTGATCGCCAGTCCGCGACGATCGCTTTCGGACAATTGACTGGTCAGCTGGGCATAGGCCGGGATCACCTTGATCGGCCCCAGTGTGACGAAGAAGATGATCAGGACGAAACTGAGATCATTCATGGCGCACTCCCCTGCCCTACCGAACCGCCGCCAGCAGTCAAAAATCCGCGTCCCGACATTGTCATCGAGGATAACAGGACAAGCGGACTTTCACCCGATCGGTTCCTGCCAGCCAAAGGTCGGAAACGGAGTGCTTAAAGCTAAGTCGGCAAAGAGCTGGTGGCTATCAGGGTTATCCATGATCCGACGGCGGGACGGACAGCATCCGCTTGACAGCACTCCGCTTCATTCAATAATGAGACGTTATCTCATAACTGGAAAGACATCTCCTTTGTTCAAGCGCCTGTCCGCGACGGCCCTGCTTTCGCCTTCGCTTTTCTGCGTCGCCCCTGCCCTGGCCGAAACCGTCGATGTCGAGGAAGATCGTCGTGCGCCATCCGAAATCGTCGTGCTGGGCACCCGCACGGCACGCGTCGACTCCACCCTGTCATCCGACCGGGCGACCGAAACCATGTCGCAATCCAGCCGCTCGATCGAGCGCGACCTGATGAGCGCGGTCGGCACCTATCGCCTGTCGGACGCGCTGGAACTGGTGAGCGGGGTCAGCAACCAGAATAATCGCGGCGGCTTCATGGACAATTTCGCCATTCGCGGTTTCCTGGGCACGCCCGATGGCGGCGCGGAATATTATGTCGACGGCTTCTTCGCCAATCGGGGCATGGCGCCCCCGCGCGACCCGGCCACGACCGAGCGGATCGAATTGCTGAAAGGACCAGCGGGCGCGTTGTTCGGCGATATCGATCCGGGTGGACGGGTCAACATCGTGTCGAAAACGCCCGGCTTCACCCCGGCGGCAAGCGCGATCTTTACCTATGGTTCGTTCGATACCAAACGGATCGAACTGGATGCGAACGTGCCGCTCTCCACGACGATCGCCGCGCGGCTGGTGATCGCGACCGAGGATAGTGATGGCTGGCGCGGCCATGTGTCACTCCGGCGCCGGGTGGTCGCGCCGTCGCTGACCTGGCGGCCGCGCGACGGGCTACGCTTCACCTATGTCGGCGAGATCACGCGTTTCGATGCGCCGTTCGATCGCGGCATTCCGGCGATCAACGGCGACGCCAACGCCTTGCCGCGATCAACCTATTATGGCGAACCGAATGACGGCGACACCAAGGCGCGCAACCAGCGACACCAGTTGAGCGGCGAGGCCGATCTGGGCGGGAACTGGAGCCTCAATGGCGGGGTTGCCTGGCGCACCGGGACGCTGAAGGGCTTTTCATCGGACCAGTCGCGCCTGATCGACAATCAGACGCTGTGGCGCCAGCGCCGCTCGCGCGACTTCAAGGTCGATGACCTGTCCGCGCGGATCGAACTGCGTGGAAGGATCGGCGATCATGCGCTCAGCGTCGGTGCCAAGGGCTATGTGCTCGACTATGCCGAGCGCTGGATGCGGCGGAACCCCACGGCCGATATCCCCTATGCTGTCGATATCGATAATCCGGTCTATGGCCAGACGCCGCCCGAATTGCTGCCTTTCACCAACAACCGGGAAAAGCGCTGGTCGGGCACGCTCTATGTCCAGGACATGTGGAACGCGACCGACCGGCTGACGTTGATCGGCGGCATGCGTTTCGACGCCTATCGCCAGCGCATTCGCAACAACCGCACCGGCGCGGTCGGCAAAACGGTGGACGAGCCGCTAAGCTTTCGCTTCGGCGCGCGCTACCAACTGTCCAATGCGATCGCGGTGCATGGCAATTGGGGCGAGAATTTCGTGCTCAATTCGGGTACAGATCGCAACGGCACCGGCTTCGCCCCGGAACAGGGCAAGGGCTATGAACTGGGGCTGAGCGGTGCCTGGCCGGGCATCGACGTCGCCTTGAGTTGGTTCGACATCCGCAAGCGCGGCATCCTGACCAATGATCCGGTCGACGCCAATTATCTGGCACCGGTCGGCAAGCTGCGCAGCCGAGGGCTGGAGCTGGATGCGTCGGTGAAGCTGGGCGCCCATTGGCAACTGGTCGGCAATTATGCCTGGACCGATGCACAGGCGGACGACGACGCCTTTGCCACCGACGACGTGCTGAACGTGCCCGAACATGCCGGATCACTGTTTGCCGTCGGGCGCTTCTTAGACGCGGACGGGCGCGGCCCGTCAGTCAGCGCCGGCCTTGCCTATGTCGGCGAACGGGCCGGAGCGATCGATGGCAGCGGCCTGCGCCTGCCCGACTATGTGAAGGCCAAGGCGGCGGTCGATTATGCCTTGTCGCGCCATGTGACGCTGCGGGTGGAGGCCGACAATCTGTTCGACGCCCGCTATGCACAAAGTTCCTATAGTTCGCTATGGATTTTCCCCGGCGCGCCGCGCACCATCCGTGCCTCTGCCCGGATCGCGCTGTAACCCTGCCCGTTGCAGCCTTGCCCTGTCGCGCCGGCACGTTATGTCGGCGCGATGACAGGCACGGGAGCAGGCATGGCGCGCGCGGTTGCAATGATGAAGGCTGTCGGGGTCGCGCTGCTGTTCCTGCTGATCGCCGCCTGTCTGGCGACGGTGATCGTGCCGCCCTTTCTCGACCGCATCTATTATGCGGGGCCGGCGAGCCGCCATTATGACGGCGCCCGCTTCTTCAATCCCGATGGCGAGATCGACATGCCCGCCCCGCCCGGCACCAGCCGCCAGGGCTTCATCGCCCGCTGGCTGCTTGGCAATGACGATCGCCCGGCATGGCCCGATGCGGTGGCGGTCAAGCCGGCGCGCCCCGCCCCCTTTGCCGCGCCGCGCGGCATGGTCGCCACCTGGGTCGGCCATGCGACCGTGCTGGTGCAGGCGGCGGGCATCAACATATTGACCGATCCGATCTGGTCCGACCGTGCCAGCCCCTTTCCGCCGTTGGGGCCGAAACGGGTCGCGGAGCCGGGCATCAGGATGAAGGATCTGCCCAGGATCGACCTGATCGTCATCAGCCATAATCATTATGACCATCTGGATATCCCGACGCTGAAGGCATTGTGGCAGCGCGACCGGCCCAGGATCGTCACGGCGCTGGGCAATGACGCGATATTGAAGGCGAACGGCATCCCGTCGGTGGCGCTCGACTGGGGCCAGTCGGTGACCGGCGCGCAGTTGAACGGACTGGTGCCCGAAGCGGTGATCCAGTGCGAGAATTACGAGCATTGCCCGGACTATCGGGTCCATGCGACGCGCAACCATCATTGGAGCAGCCGCTGGCTCACCGACCGCAACCGGGCGCTCTGGTCGAGCTTCCTGATCGAGACGCGGGCGGGCAATATCTATTTTGCCGGCGACACCGGCGCGGGCGACATGGGCTGGACCGGCGATGCGACGCGGTTCGGGCCGATCCGGCTGGCGCTGATCCCGATCGGCGCCTTCCGCTTCTGGCCGGGGCAGATGGAATCGGACGCGCATATCGGCCCGCGCCGCGCGGTCGAACTGTTCGAGCGGCTGGGCGCATCGACTGCGATTCCGATTCACTGGGGCACCTTCCGCCTCTCCTACGAGAAGCGCGACACGCCGCCGCGGATGCTGGAACAATATCTGCGCTGCGAGGGGATAGAGCGTAAGCGCTTCGCCCCGGTGCGGATCGGCCAGTCGCTGCTGGTGCCCAATGTCAGCCCGGTGCCGCGCGGCCCCAAGCAGTGCGACCAGCGGGCGATCGACGCGCTGCAATAAGCAGACTTCTGCAGAACCCAAGAAAATCTGGGTAGCGTTTCGCGCCTGCGCGCCGCATGGGCCGGGCATGAACCTCTTCAAGCCCCTTCTGGCCGGTGCCCGCCCGATCGACCGGATGATCGCGGGCCTGGGCGCGGCGATCGGCATCAGCCTCACCATATTGGTGTGCAGTCAGTTGCCGTTGCATGCCGGCGACCTGCCGATCATCGTCGCGCCGCTGGGCGCGTCGGCGGTACTGATCTTTGCCGTGCCCGCGAGCCCGCTGGCCCAGCCCTGGTCGGTGGTCGGCGGCAATATTCTGTCCAGCCTGATCGGCGTCGCCGCCTATCAGTTGATCCCCGACATGATGGTCGCGGCCGGCGTGGCGGTGGGCGTGGCAATAATATTGATGAGCCTGCTGCGCTGCCTCCACCCGCCCGGCGGCGCGGCGGCGCTGACCGCGGTGATCGGCAGCCAGGGCATTCATGATGCGGGCTATGCCTTCGCCTTTGCGCCGGTCGGGATCAATTCGATCGCCCTGGTGTCCCTGGGCCTGTTCTTCCACCGCCTGTCGGGCCACAGCTATCCGCACCAGCCGGTCGCGCCGCCGTTGATCGCCGACAAGATGCGCGCGGAGGCGGGCTTTCATCTGGAGGATATCGACCAGGCGCTGGCCGAACTGCCCGACAATTTCGACATCAGCCGCGCCGACCTTGACCTGCTGCTGTCGCGGGCAGAAATCCACGCCCAGGCCCGCCGGGCGGGCTGAGGCCGATCAGCAGTCGCCGATACGGCGAAGCATCCGTCGGGCAGAGATGACCAGCATATGATTGCTACCGGTCGGCAGGCTCAGCCGCTGGATCATTCGCATGTCGAGTTGCAGGCGGTCCGGTCCGATCATGCCGTCAAACCGGACGGACGGCGTCACCGCCTTTCCAGCCGACCGCATGATCGGCGCACAACTGGCAAGGCCCGATACCGCCGGACCGTCGCGATCGAGCCTCTCGACCCGACAGCCTTCGAACCGCTGGTTGAGGAAGCGCTCCATCTCATCCTGCTTTCGCAGATAAGGCTCCCCGCAATGTTCCTCGACCCGGTCGAGCTTGGCGAGCAGATCGCGAAAATCACCGGGCAGTTCGCCATCGGGCACGCCACGATCGTCGATGCTGATGCCGATCGGCACAGTCTCGTCGCGCCAGCGACCCAGGCGCGGGACATTATCGGGATCATCCAGCGCCGGCTTGCATCCTGCCAGCAGCAGCGCCGCGCACATCCATTCTGCTCGCATATGCCCCCCAATCCCCACCGGAGGGCATAGAAGCGGCGGATTACCGGATTGCTAATCCGCCGCGAATGACTGTCAGGCCGGGCAGTCGCCGTCGCGCTTGCCGGTCAGGTCATGGGTGGTGCGCAGCACCGGCTTGCCGCCCTGCGTCTTGGTCATGGTGGTGCCGAAGGTCAGCGTGTCTTCGGTAAAATTGCCTTCGACCACGATTTCCGAGGTGCCGGCGCCCGCCTTGCAGGCGAGGGTCGCGATCAGCCGGCCCTTGCGCACCATCTTGTCCTTGTAGCTGCACTCACTGCCTTCCGCCCCGGCCAGCGCATCGGCGTCGGGCACGCCGGCGGCATCGACCTTGATGCAGATCTTGTCCTCGCTCACCTGCTTGAGCGCGGCCTGATATTCCTCCGCCGTGACGGTGGGGGTATTGTAGCCGGTGGTCTTGCGGCTGATTGCCCATTGCCCTGTCTTCATCATCGCCGGCGCGGCTTCCTCCTCCTGCGCGGGCGGAGCGGCCGGTTCGCTGCCACAGGCGGCAAGGGTCAGGCTGGTGGCCAGCAAGCCGCCCAGCGTCAGAATGTCACGCATATCCTCTCCCCGTTCGTTCCACGGCGGCACGCTCTACCGATGCGCGCGCGGGCGCAAGGGAAATTATCGCGCCCATTCATTCATCGCCGCCGGCGCCCGGCGGACAGGGTGGGCGCATGGAAATCGGCCGGCTTGTCGGCGATCCAGGCGAGGAAGCGGGCGATGGCGGGATGGCTGCGCAAGGCCATGGCATCGGCATAGGCGCGGGCCAGTTCCACGTTGGACAGGGTGGCGTGGATGGTGCGGTGGCAGATCGGATGCACCGCCACCATCTGTCGCCCGCCTCGGCTCTTGGGCACGGGATGATGCCATTCGATCCGCGCGCCGAGCGGGCGGGCGCAGAGCCAGCAGCCTTGTCCCTCCCCCTGCCTCACTCGGCCCGATCGACGCCATCAGGGAGGAACATGCCAAACCTCATTGCCCCTCCGAACAGTCCGGGCCGATCCAGCGGCCCTCAGACCGTGCCTTCATCGCCATCTCCATGCCATTGGGCAAGCCGGTCTGGCGCATGTCCATCTGCACCGCATAGCTGTCGGGCGCATAGATGCCGGCCATCGTCATGCTGCTCGTGCCGCCATCACGCTGGCAGGTGACATTGCCCTTCACCGTGCCACCGCGCACGGCGAAGTCGCTGTAGCGGCAATCTTTGCCGGGATCGCCGGAAAAGGCGCGGCCGTCGGGATGGGCGGCCTGCTCGGGCGTGACGCAATAGCGCAGCGTGTGGTTCATCGCCTGCTGCATCTGCTGGCGCGCTGCAGCGGGCATGGCCTCGCCCCCGCTCATCTCGATCCGTTCCATCACGAAGCGGCCTTCCCACTGACCGGGCTTGAGTTGCACCTTCTCGATCTGCGTGACGGCGGCGTCATGGCTCATCGCATCGGTCGCGGCGATCTGTGTGCCCTGGCTGGCGGGTGGCTTGTCGCATCCGGCCAGCGCCGCGAGCGCGCAGGCCAGCAGGCCGTTGGTCAAGGCTTTGGTCATCACCGGCTTCCCCTGGCATATCTTGGCAGAAGCGACCCTTTATCTGGCCCAGACTTAGCAAGCGGCGGCGGGTCTGGATATCGGGATTATTGCGATCCGGGGTGGCGGGGCGTGGCAAGGTGCTGAGGTGCGCTCCACTATCATTTGTTCTTGATTTGTTCTTTAAATTGTGATAGGCGATCCTTCATCATGGGGGGGGGGGGCGTGTCGATGACCGGGAGGGAGTCCGTTCGATCCAATCGCGAAACCGCATTCAGTCTTTATCTCCGCACCGGTCGGCGTATCGGGCCGGACGCGATCGAGGTGAAATTCAACCCCTGGCATGACGAGGAAAACGGTCGCTTCACCTTCCGTGGACAGGGCCGCTATTTCGGCGCCACGGGTGGCAACGCAAATGCGCCTTCGTCCCGTCCCGGTGGCACCGGCGTCGCACGGCCATCGTCACCGTTGGCGACAAGGAGAAATGGTGCTCCTGATCGCGATCGCTTTCGCGCCGATCACCCCGCCAATCACTCGCTCTACATGGTCAAACAGGGCGACACGCTCAGCCGTATCGCCGCCCAGCGCCAGGGGCTGACGGCTGCGGACCTCGCCTGGCTGAACAACATGCCGCTCGATCACCCCTTGCAGATCGGACAGCGACTGAAGCTGCCACATCAGGCCTATCTGGACGCGGGGCGGGCAGCCAAGAACAAGGTCGTCGCCCTTGCCCATTATATGGATACGCATGGCGGGGACTTGCCGCCCGATCCGGCTGATCCGCCGTCGCTGGAAAGCCAGCTACTGAACTCGAACTGGCAGCGGGAAGTGAGAAATGGCTATGCTTTCGATATCGATGTCATCGCTCGCCCAAGAGACATCAATGCCGAACTCACCGATGGGCCGATCGCCAAACGCTCCCGGCAGGAACAGGCTCAAGCAGGTCAGCCGGATCGTCGCCCCGGTGACGATGGCGGTCATTTCATTGCTGCCCGTTTCAACGGTCCCGGCGACAGCTTCAACCATTTCGCCCAGGATCGGAATTTCAATCGAGGCGCCTACCGCGCTATGGAAGACGGGTGGACGCGGGCACTACGCAACGGAAAGAAGGTCTTTGTCCATATCGTTCCCTTCTATGAGGGATCGTCCAAACGGCCCTATCGAATCCATGTTACTTGGCGCATCAACGGCGTCGAAGAATCCAAGGATTTTTCGAACGAAAGAAAAGGCCGGCCTCATGAGCGATAAACTCGATACCCTGGGACCGCTCATGAACGAGATCGGTCAAGAATTGGCCAGCTTGGTCGGAGGCGATCCAGATGGCGTGTTTCTGTATGTGGAAATCGGAGACGGGTGGGTAAGCCCCAGCGTTTTCAAGGATGAAGGCGACGTCGTTCGTTATTATAATCCGCGCGACACAAATCTCAGCGATATGCTTTGGGAAGCCTGGTATCTGGAACCCGACGGCCCCAACATGCGCTGGTCGGTGTTGGAATATATGATCACTGGGAAGAAATTTCATGTCAGCCTGAAATATCCTGAAGAGGTGGATGTCGAAGTTATCGATAGCGAGCGCCGCGAAGCCGCGTTGCGCGCGCGGTTCGGTGACAAGCCGGTGATCTATCCGCCGCCGCCCAAGAGCGCGTTCGAATTGCAGCCCTGACTTGCCAGGCCGCGGATTGCGCCCTTGCCCAAAGGCCCCATATTACGTCCATGTCGATTCTGATCCGCACCAGCCTTGAAGAACCCGAAACCGGCCAGGACTTCGTGCCGCACCGGCCCGCGCGTCCGGAGAAGAGCGAGGGTGGACGGCCCTTCACCCTGGTCAGCGACTATGAACCGTCGGGCGACCAGCCGACCGCGATCGCCGAACTGGTGGCGGCGGCCAAGCAGGGCGAGAAGGACCAGGTGCTGCTGGGCGTCACCGGATCGGGCAAGACCTTCACCATGGCCAAGACGATCGAGGCGTTGCAGCGTCCGGCGCTGATCCTGGCGCCGAACAAGATTCTCGCGGCGCAGCTCTATGGCGAGTTCAAGAGCTTCTTCCCCGACAATGCGGTCGAATATTTCGTCAGCTATTACGACTATTATCAGCCCGAAGCCTATGTCGTGCGGTCGGACACCTATATCGAGAAGGAAAGCTCGGTAAACGAGAGCATCGACCGGATGCGCCATTCGGCCACCCGCGCGCTGCTGGAGCGGGACGATGTGATCATCGTCGCGTCCGTCTCGTGCCTCTATGGCATCGGGTCGGTCGAAACCTATTCGGCGATGACCTTCTCCATGAAGAAGGGCGGAATCGAGGACCAGCGCGAAATCATCCGCAAACTGGTGGCGCTGCAGTATAAGCGCAACGATGCCGGCTTCGCGCGCGGCAATTTTCGCGTGAAGGGCGATAATCTGGAAATCTTCCCGTCCCACTATGAGGATACGGCCTGGCGCATCAGCTTCTTCGGCGACGAGATCGAGGAGATTGTCGAGTTCGATCCGCTGTCCGGCAGGAAGGTCGCCAGCCTCGATTATGTGAAGGTCTTTCCCAATAGCCACCATGTGACCCCCGGCCCGACCTTGAAGCAAGCAATGGAGGCGATCCGCTTCGAGCTGACCGAGCGGCTGAAGGAACTGGAGGCCGAGGGCAAGCTGCTGGAGGCGCAGCGGCTGGAACAGCGCACCAATTTCGACCTGGAGATGATCGCGGCGACCGGCAGCTGTGCGGGGATCGAGAATTACAGCCGCTTCCTGACCGGCCGCCTGCCCGGCGAACCGCCGCCGACGCTGTTTGAGTATCTGCCCGAAAATGCCGTGCTGTTCGTGGATGAAAGCCACCAGACCGTGCCGCAGATCGGCGCGATGGCGCGCGGCGACCATCGGCGCAAGATCACGCTCGCCGAATATGGCTTCCGTTTGCCCAGCTGCATCGACAACCGGCCGCTGCGCTTCAATGAATGGGATGCGATGCGGCCGCAGACGGTCAGCGTCTCGGCGACGCCCGGCCCGTGGGAGATGGAGCAGACCGGCGGCGTGTTCAGCGAACAGGTGATCCGCCCCACCGGCCTCATCGACCCGCCGGTCGAGATCAAGCCGGTCGAGGACCAGGTCGACGACCTGATCAACGAATGCCGCAAGGTCGCGGCCCAGGGATACCGCACGCTTGTCACCACGCTGACCAAGCGAATGGCGGAGGATCTGACCGAGTTCATGCATGAGGCCGGGATCAAGGTCCGCTACATGCATAGCGATGTCGAAACGCTGGAGCGTATCGAGTTGATCCGCGATCTTCGCCTGGGCGTCTATGACGTGCTGATCGGCATCAACCTGCTGCGCGAAGGGCTCGACATTCCCGAGTGCGGGCTGGTGGCGATCCTCGACGCGGACAAGGAAGGCTTTTTGCGCAGCGAGACATCGCTGATCCAGACGATCGGCCGCGCCGCCCGCAATGTCGATGGCCGCGTCATCCTCTATGCCGACCGGGTGACGGGCAGCATGGAGCGCGCGCTCAACGAAACGTCCCGCCGCCGCGAAAAGCAGCAGGCCTATAATGACGCGCATGGCATCACGCCCTTCACGGTGAAGAAGAATATCGGCGACATCATCGCCCATGTCGCGAGCAAGGATCAGGTCACGGTCGAGACGGGGCTGGAGGACAGGCCCCACCTCGTCGGCCATAATCTGCGCGCCTATATCGAGGATCTGGAGAAGAAGATGCGCGCGGCGGCGGCGGACCTGGAGTTCGAGGAAGCCGGCCGCATCCGCGACGAGATCCGCAAGCTGGAGGCGGAGGAACTGGGCCTGCCGGCGGACCAGCAGGTGGCCGCCCCGCGCGGCCGCGCGACCGAGGGGAAGCCGGGGACGCGCAAGGGACGGTTCGGGAAGACGACACGGAAGTTCGGGCGGTGATACGCCGCCGCCTGCTCCTGATCGGTGCAGCGCTGGGCATCGGCCTCGTCATTATGCTCGCCGAAAATGTGGCGGCCGATATCGTCGTCGTCGGACGGACGCCCTTCACGAACGGACGCCTGGGCTTCATCGATGCGCCCGATGGCGTCCTATTTCATTTCGCCATCGCGGCGCTGCCCATGCTGGCACTCGCGCTGATCGGCAGTTCCCGGCGATGGCTCTGGGCGGTGGCGATCGGCATGACGGCGCTGTTCGCGACCTTTGCCGTCTGGCAATTGCGGCAGGATTATCTTGCCGACTTTGCCGGCGGCGCGAATATCGGCCTCGGCATCATCATGATGGCATCGCCCTGGATCACGCTGATCATGATGGGCGTCATGGCATTGCTGGCGCGGATCATCGGCGCCCGATCAGGACCGGGCGCCGCCTAGAGCGTTTTCCAATCAGGTGGAATCACCTGATGACTCGGGAAACGCGTCAAAACAGGAGGATAGAGCAGTCGAGCCGACGCAGTCGGATCGGAATCTGCTCTAGACAGGGATCAATGCGTCCGGCTGGTCACCTTGGCGGTGCCGTCGGGCAGGATTTCGATCAGGTGCGCGGTCTCGTTGTCGCACTGGGCCTTCCAGCCCTTGACGCCCGGCCGGATTTCGGCGCGTTCCGAGCCAGTGACCGAGGGGCAGGCGACGCCCGATGCCTTGATCGCCTTTTCCAGCACGCCGTTGCGCAAGTCGGGATTGAGCTTGGCGACTTCAGCCGCTGCACCGGTTTCGGGCATGTTCCGGTTCTCGACCGCCGTCACCTCATCGCCGCCGCCACAGGAGGCGAGAAACAGCGCCGTCGCCAGCAACATCATAGTCCGCACGTCTTTTCCTTCCATCATGCCGCAAATCCGTCGGTCGCGCGGATCAGCGCGTCCAATATGCCCGGTTCGTTGAACGCATGACCGGCGCCTTCGATCATTTCAAAGCGCGCCTGCGGCCAGGCGCGGTGCAGCGCCCAGGCGGTTTCGGCCGGGCAGGCCATGTCGTAGCGGCCCTGGACGATGACGCCGGGAATGTCGGCCAGCTTGCCGGCCTCGCGGATCAGCTGGCCATCCTCCAGCCAGCCTCGATGGACGAAATAATGATTTTCAATCCGGGCGAAGGCGAGCGCGAAATCATCGCCCTCATGGGTGGCTGACAGCGCCTCATCCGGCAGCAGGCGGATCGTCTCGCCCTCCCAGACACTCCAGGCCTTGGCGGCAGCGACCTGCGCGGCGCGATCGTCGCCGGTCAGGATGCGGCGATAGGCGCCGACCATGTCGTCGCGCTCGCCCTCCGGAATTGGGGCCACGAAGCGTTCCCACTTGTCGGGATAGATGCGGCTGGCGCCCTGTTGATAATACCAGTCGATCTCTGACTGGCGGATGGTGAAGATGCCGCGCAGCACCAGTTCGGTGACGCGAGACACATGCGCCTGCGCATAGGCCAGTGCCAGGGTCGAACCCCAGCTGCCGCCGAAGACCAGCCACTGGTCGACGCCCATCATCTCGCGCAAGCGCTCGATATCGGCGACCAGATGCCAGGTCGTGTTGGCATCGAGATTGGCGTGCGGGGTCGATCGGCCGCAGCCGCGCTGGTCGAACAGCAGCACGTCATAGCGGGCGGGATCGAACAGGCGGCGATGATCAGGCGAGATGCCGCCGCCCGGCCCGCCATGCAGGAAGACCGCGGGCTTGGCGCCGGGCGTGCCGGACCGTTCCCAATAGAGGCTGTGGCCATCGCCTACGTCAAGATGACCAGTGGCGTAGGGTTCGATCGGCGGATAGAGGCTGCGCATGACACCGTCCTAACAGGCGGCGGGACGAAGCGAAATGGGGGTTTGACGCAATGCGGACGATGAAGATCATGCTGGGCGCGCTGGCGCTGATGCTGGGCGTGCAGGGGGGCAATGCCAAGCCCGCCGCGCCGGCAAGCGCCAAGCGACTGGTGATCGTCGACGACGACATGATCGGCCTCAATGGCGTGCCGCTGCTGTTGCTGCAAAGCCCGGATGTCGAGGTGCTGGGCATCACCACCACCAGCGGATCGGTGTGGCGCGATACGGCCACCGCCTATGCCCTGCGCACGCTGGAGATATTGGGCCGGACCGACGTGCCGGTGGTGCCGGGCGCGACCTTCCCGCTGCTCAACAGCGCCGAGGCGACCAAGCGCTGGGAAGGCCAATATGGCCGGCTGGTGTTCAAGGGGCCATGGACCGATTACTGGCCGGGCGACACGATCCAGGAGCATCCCGGATCGACCGATCCGACCAAGGTGCCCGACCTGCCGATCGGCAACCCCAGGACGAAGCCCAGCGCAGAGATTGCCGCCGCCTTTCTGGTGCGGATGGTGAAGGCGCATCCGGGTGAGATCACCCTGTTCGCGACCGGGCCGATGACCAATATCGCCATCGCCCAGAGCCTGGACCCCAGCTTTGCCGCCAATGTGAAGGAAATTCTCTATATGGGCGGCAGCCTGGCCCCGCATCAGGTGCTGGAAGGGCCGTCGGCCGAGCAGTTTGCCCGCGAATTCGTCAATTCGCCGCGCCGCGAGTTCAACATCCGCTGGGACCCCGAGGCGGCGAAGATTTTTGCCCATGCGCCGTGGAAGAAGATCACGATGATCCCGGTCGATCCGTCCACCGGCACGCAATGGACCCGCGCCTTCCTCGACGGACTGAAGCCCGCCCATACCCCGCTGACCGATCTGTTCCAGACCGGGCTGGAGCCGGGCTATCCGATGTGGGACGAGATCGTCGCCATGGCCTGGCTCAATCCGGAGATCGTGACGAAGGACGAGACTTTGTGGGTCGATTTCGAGACCAGCCAGACGGCGGCCTATGGCGACACCCTGTCCTGGACGGAATCCTATCGCCCGCATCTGGGCGAGCAGGCGCAACGCGTGATCCTGTCGGTCGACCGGGCGAAGATGGAGGCGGCGATGGCACGCCTCTATATGCGGCCCGTCGGCAAGTCCGCGAAATAAGCGCTATTCCCGCTTCTTCTTCGCGCCGGGCCTGATGCCGGGCTTGGCCTTTGCCTTGGGACAGGGCCAGGCCTGGCGCGTGGCGGTGAAGACCAGGGCGGAGGCGGACTGGGCGCGCTTGTCCGGATTGGCGCGCAGATAGTCGACGGTGGCGCCCTTCAACTGATTGAGCGTCACATCGGCAGGGATGCAGCTTCTGAGGCCATTCACCTCGCGCGTGGTGTTGAACGCATCGACTGCGCCAGCGACATAGCCGACGCATTCATAGCTCTTCTCGAAAAAAGCCTTGTCGGTGCGGTTGGCGGTGCAGCTTTCCAGCAGCGCCTCGCCCGAATAAAAGCCGGCCTGTGCGCTGCCCGGCGACAGCCCCGCCGCCGCAACCAGTATCAGGCCGCTTGCCCTCCGGATCGTCATGCGCGTGCCTCCCGCCTTATGAGGATGCGTCCGCCTTCGGATAAGACTGGACATGCAGGGGAGGGAAAACCGCTTCGAGCGACTTTGTGTCCGGCAGCACATAGACATAGCCGCCCTTTTTCAGAAATTGCGGGCGCAGGCCGCGATTATAGAAGGCGATCGGCACGTTGATGCAGCCAAAGGTGATGCGATTATCGTCGATCGTCGGCGACAGCATGCGCTCGCGCCGCTTTTCCTTGGGATTGCCCTTGGGGATAGTGTGCATCGCGACCGAGGTCGCATAATCGACCCACAGCACGCGTTGCTTGCCCGCCGCCAAGCCGAACTTGGCAAGGAAGCGGCCGGCCGGCGTGGTCTTTTCCGCCGGGCCGATCTCCGCCAGGCTCTTCTTGCCGACACCCGGCGTGGCATCGTCTCCGGGCGCGATGCCGATCAGCACCGGCGCATCGGCCAGCGCCTTGCCCCTGGCATCGAACAGGAAGACATGGGCCGCCTGCTTATCGACGATGGCATAGGGCAGGCCATGATTGTCGCCGGTCGCGGCGATCCAGTCGATCACCCGGCGCGCGTCGGGCGATCGCGGGGTTTCAGGTGCTGGCTTCTCGGACGCGGCCGCTTCCGGCGCGGCCGCCAGCGCGGGGGAGGCACCGAACAGCGCCAGCATCGCCAGCGCCCATGGGAATATGTGCATGGAGGAGCCTATCCGGGAATGGGGCCGGCGCCCCCATGACGCGGGGGCGCCGGCGCGGGATCGGGGCCAGCCCGACCGGATCAGTTATGTGATCAGTTGCGTGATCAATTACGTAATCAGTTTCTGGCGCGCTTGGTCTTGGCTTCGCGCATCTGCTGCTCGACACCATCGACGCGGGCGTTCAGCTGATCGAGGCGCTGGCCGTTATTCTGGGCCTGACCGGCGGCCGACTGGGCCTGGGCCAGGGCCTGCTGCGCCGTGCCGTCGGTGGTCTGCAGCTTGGCGTCGAGCGCATCGACGCGCTGGTTCACGGTCGCCACCTGTTCGCGCACGAAGGATTTCGTGGCACAGCCACCCAGCCCCAGCGAGCCCACCAACACCATGGCAATGGGGGCTAATTTCATCGGGTGCGACATCATTTTCTCCTTATCATCTGCCCCCGCGCCGTCCCAAGCCGAGCCCGTTAACCATGACAATATGATTGGGCCTGAACGTGCATGTGGAGAGCCGAGTGGACGCGGCGGACCTGCCCTGCCCTTCGACCAACGACCGGAATCGATCGACCGGCATCGACGCGGATCGTTGAACGGATGCGCGATCGGGCGCATGCTGGCGCGCCTTCCATGAGGGGAAAACCATGCGCCTGATGCTTGCCCTGGCCCTGAGCGGCCTTGCCCTGTCCATGCCGATCATCGCCACCGCCAAGACCGATTTTGCCGCGGCCGTGGCTGACCCCAAGCGGCCCGCCGACGCACAGGCGCTGGACGAAAGCCGCAAGCCGGCCGAGACGCTGGCGTTCCTGGGCCTCAAGCCCGGCATGAAGGCGGCCGACATCATGACCGGATCAGGCTATTGGGCGGAGATCATGGCCGATGCGGTCGGCCCCAAGGGCAAGGTGACCGGGTTCGAGCCCAGCCAATTCTATGCCAGCGAGGAAGAGAAACCCAAATGGGCGGCACTGGTCGCGCGCCGGCCGGAAGTGGACTGGGTGCGCTATCCGTTCGAGGCCTTCGCCGCGGCGCCCGACAGTTTCGACTTCAGCATCATCAATCTGAGCTACCATGATCTCTACTGGCAGTCGGACAAGTTCGGCATTCCGCGCACCGACCCCGATGCCTTTGTGAAGACGCTCTATGCCGCGACCAGGCCGGGCGGGATCGTCGGCATCATCGACCATGTCGGCCCGGCCGGCGACACCCGCGCCGTCGTGGACAGACTGCACCGGATCGATCCGGCGGTGGTGAAGGCCGACTTCCTGCGTGCCGGCTTCGTGCTGGAGGCGCAAAGCCCGCTGCTCGCCAATCCGGCCGACGATCATAGCAAGCTGGTGTTCGATCCCGCCATTCGCGGCAAGACCGATCGCTTTCTCTACCGGTTCCGCAAGCCGAAATGAGGCAGCGGATTTGAGCGCAACGCGCGGGATGACGTCGCGCCGCGCGCCGCCCATGCTGCGCGCCATGGACCTCACCGACCTTGACCGGCATGGCGCCGCGCGCCTGCCTGCCCTGCTTTCCCCGGACCAGTGCGACGCGATCGTCGCGCTATGGGACCAGCCCCATGCCTTCCGCAAGGAGGTGGTTATGGCGCGCCATGGCTATGGCCGCGGGCGCTATCGCTATTTCAGCTATCCGCTGCCCGAGCCGGTCGCGGCGCTCCGCGAGGCACTCTATCCGCCGTTGGCGCAGGTCGCCAATCGCTGGGCGGCGATGATGGGGAGCGATGCGCTCTACCCCACCCGTCACGCCGATTTCCTCAACCAGTGCGCGCTTGGTGGCCAGGACAAGGCGACACCCTTGCTGCTGCGCTATGAGGCGGGCGACTGGAATGCGCTGCATCAGGATGTTTATGGCGCGACCATCTTCCCGTTGCAGGCCACGATATTGCTGTCGGAGCCGGAGGCGGACTTCACCGGCGGTGCCTTCATCCTGACCGAGCAGCGCCCGCGCATGCAGTCGCGGCCTGAAATGGTGCCGCTGCGCAAGGGCGATGCCGTGGTCTTCCCGGTGCGCGAACGGCCGGTGATGGGCACGCGCGGCGTCCATCGGGTGCAGATGCGCCATGGCGTCAGCCGGCTCTTGTCCGGCATGCGCCACACGCTGGGCATCATCTTCCACGACGCCCAGAGCTAGGTGGGGCGGCGACGCCGCCGCCCCGCCCGTTACGCTCAATCCAGCGCCGGATCCTCATATTTGAACGGATCGCTGACCGCCGGCTGGGTCGGCAGCGGCATGCTCGGCAGGGTCTTGTCGCTGTTCGCCGCCTGTAGCAGCATGCCGGCGAGGACGACCGCGCCCTGGCGCATATCCTCCGCCTTCAGATGATCGAAGGTATCGATGCCGCTGTGATGGACGCGGCTTTCATAGTCGAGCGGATCCTGGATGAACTGATAGCCGGGCACGCCGATCGCCTGCATATATTCATGGTCGGTGCCGCCGGTCGGCTGCGACACGACATTGCCGGCGCCCATGCTGGCAAAGGGGCTGAGCCATTCGCGCAGCAGCGAGACGGCGGCGACGTTGCGTTCGGCATAGAGGCCGCGCAGCTTGCCCGAGCCATTGTCGATGTTGAAATAGGCCTTGAGGTCCGCATAGCCGGGCTTGGGCGTGATCGGGAAACGGGTCTTGTAGCGGAAATACATTTCCTCCCGTCCCTCTTCCTCCTTCGGCCCCGGCGCGCGGGTGGCGAGATATTCGTCGACATAGGCCATCGAGCCGAACAACCCCTGCTCCTCGCCCGACCAGAGCGCGAAGCGGATCGTGCGCTTGGGCTTGATACCCAGCGACTTGAGGATGCGCGCAGCCTCCATGATCATGGCGCTGCCCGCGCCATTGTCCGCCGCGCCATCGCCCGCGACCCAGCTGTCGAGATGCGCGCCGGCCATGACGTAACCCGCCTTGGGATCGCTGCCGGGGATATCGGCCAGAATATTATAGGCGTTGACGTCGCTATCGTCGAAACGGACGTCGCTGTTGATTTCCAGCACCGGCGCCGGGCCGGTCTTGGCGAGGCGGGCGAGACGGCGATAATCCTCCGCCGCGATCTCGACGCCGGGCAGCGCGGGCGTATCGTTGACGCCGAAATCATAGCCCTCGCCATGCAGCAGCTTGCCGTCGCGATAGGATTGGCGCGCCCATCCGACCGCCCCCTCGGCCTTCAGGAAAGCCTCCAGCTTGCGGGTGAAGCTGAGGCGCTTCATCAGCCGCTCCAGCGACGCGGGATCATTTTTCGGCTGCTCGAACTTGTCGAGCTTCTCGATATCCTCGCCCTTGAGCCGTTGGAAGGCAGCCTCGTTCGGCTCGTCGCCGGTGCCGGGCAGCGACACCAGCACGATCTTTCCGGCGAGCTTGCCGCGCCAGGCATCGAAATCCCGCTCCTTTTTCATCGGGGCAACGATGATCGGCGCGCTCAGCACGCCATTGGTCGGCGGCGTCCAGGCGATGGGGATGGCGGTGAGCTGGATCGGGCGCGGGCTGACCATCCTGACCGACGAACCGGCGATCCACCAGCCGCGACCGAAACGGAAGCCTTGCTTGCGGACATTGGAAAGGCCCCATTGGCGAAACTGGTCGGCGGTCCAGGCCTCGGCCTGCCGCATCTGCGGCGAATTGGTCATGCGCCCGCCAATATCGTCGGTCAGATGCTGGGCGATCTGCATCACCTGGCTGTGGTTCAGCCCTTCGTCGATGACGCGGTTGAGATCGCCGGGCTGCTGCGCGGCGACCGGCGCGGCCAGGCACAGCAAGGGCAGCAGGATGATGGAATGGCGCATATAATCCCCCTTCGTCCGGCCGTCAGGCGCGGCCGCGAAAGCCCGTCTATGCCCGACTGACGCGGGATCGCAAGTGAGGCCGGTCACGCCCCGAACACGCATTTGTTGCACCATGTGACGCGCCGTTACACTTTGCGACAAAACTGTCTTTGCCTTGCCAGATTTTTGCGACAAGTGCCGCCTAAACGAGATCCTGCCAGGGTCCAGATTAGGGGTAAATTTCCGTGCGCCAGACGACGTCGCTGCTGCTGTTTTCATTGATGCTGGGCGCGGCGCCCGGCGCGCTGATGGCGCAGGAAGCCGAGCAGAAGGGGCCGCCGGCCCAGATGGACGAGGGCGACGAGATCGTCGTCACCGGCGCGGTCCAGCGCGGCGCGGTGCCCGGCGACATCAAGCCCGAACAGCAATTGTCGCCCGCCGATGTCCGGGCGCTGGGCGTCACGTCAATTTCCGAAATCATCACCGAATTGTCGCCGCAGACCAACGGCACGCCGGTCATCCTGCTGAACGGCAAGCGCATTTCCAGCTTCTCGGAAATTTCCGACCTGCCATCCGAAGCGGTGTCGCGGGTCGATATCCTGCCGGAGGAAGTCGCCCTGTCCTATGGCTATGCGCCGACGCAGAAGGTGGTGAACATCGTCCTGCGCCAGCGTTTCCGCGCGACCACGGTCGACCTGCGCGGCGGCACGACCACCGATGGCGGACGCGAAAATGGCCAGGGCGAAGTGGGCGTGCTGCGCATCCGGGGCGACAATCGGCTGACGCTGAACGTCAAATATAGCCGGGCCGACAATCTGCTGGAGAGCGAGCGTGGCATCAATGCCGCGGCGCCCAGCATGCCCTATTCGCTGGCCGGCAATATCACCGCGATCGAGCGGGGAGCGGAGATCGACCCGGCATTGTCGGCTGCCGCCGGCCAGAGTGTGACGGTCGCCAGCGTGCCCGGCAGCGCCGCCAATGGCGCCCCCGGCCTCAATGATTTCGTCGCCGGCGCGAACCAGACCAGCGTCAGCAATCTCAGCAAATATCGCACGCTCAGCCCCGCGACCGAGAATTTCTCCGCCAACGCGACGCTGGCGCGGGCGCTGGGCGGCGTATCGGCGACGATCAACGGCCGGCTGGAACTGTCCGACAATGATTCGCTGCAGGGTCTGTCGGCCGCCGCCCTCACCCTGCCCGGCGGCAATCCCTTCTCCGCCTTTGGCGACGATGTCCGCCTCTATCGCTATCTGGAGCAGGCCGGCGCGCTGGGGCAGAAGATCCGCGGCACCACCGGCCATGTCGGCGTCACGCTGAACGGTCGGCTGGGCGGCACCTGGCAATGGTCCTTCACCGGCAATGGCGACATTTCCGACACCCGCACCCGCACTGATCGCGGCGTCGACACGAGCGGCATCCAGGCCGCGCTGGATGCCGGATCGGCCAGCGTCAATCCCTATGGCGCCTTCACCGCCGACCTGTTGCAATCGCGCCTGACCGACCGCGCCCGGTCGCAATCGCGCGCGATCGGCGGCGACCTGCTGGTCAGCGGATCGCTGCTGACCCTGCCGGCCGGCAATGTCATGACGTCGGTGCGGGTCGGGGGATCGGCCAATGGCTTTGAAAGCCATTCGGTGCGGTCGGGCGTGGAACGCGGCTTGGACTATAATCGCGAGATTGCGAGCGGACAGGTCAGTTTCGACATACCGCTGACCAGCCGGTCGAAGGGGTTCCTGGGCGCGATCGGCGATGTCGGCGTCAACATGAACGCCGGGGCGCAGCATCTGTCGGATTTCGGCACGTTGTCGACGCTGGGCTATGGCCTGCGCTGGCGGCCGGTCCCGGCGGTGCAGTTGCTGGTGTCGGCCAATCAGGACAAGTCCGCGCCGACCGGCACGCAGATCAACGATCCGGTGATTTCGACGCCCAACGTGTCGGTGTTCGACTATGCCACCGGCCAGACCGTATTCGTCACGCAATTTTCCGGCGGCAACCCGGACCTGCGATCCAGCACGCGCGACCAGTTCCGCATCAACGCCCGGATCAAGCCGTTCGAGAAACCGAACCTGACGCTGACGGCGACCTATCTCAACAGCCGGACCAGTAACCCGATTTCGGCCTTCCCGACGCCGACGCCGGCGATCGAAAATGCCTTCCCGCAGCGCTTCATGCGCGACGAGGATGGCCAGTTGCTGAGCATCGACGCGCGGCCGATCAACTATCTGCGCTCGCAAAGCGAGCAGCTGCGCTGGGGCTTCGACCTGTCCATCTCGCTGAAGTCGCACATCCAGAAGGTGATCGAGGCGTGGCGCGCGGCCGGCGCCAAGCCCGAGGATCGGCCCAAGGAATTGCAGGACATGCGCGCAGCCTTCGGCAATCGCGGCCCGCGCGACGGCGCGGAGGGCAATCGCGAGGGCGGTCCGCCACGCGGCGAGGGCAATGACGGCGCGCCCCGCGGCGACGGCGACAACAATCAGCGCGGCAATGATGGCCCCGGTGGCCAGAATGGCAGCCAGGGTGGCGGCGACAATGCACAGGCCGGTGGCGATGGTCCGCGCGGACCGGGTGGCCCCGGCGGTCCGGGCGGCGGCTTTGGTGGGCCGGGCGGTTTCCGTGGCCCCGGCGGCGGCCAGGGCGGCGGAAGGCTGACCTTCAGCCTCTATCATACCTGGCACCTGACGGAGAGCATCCTGATCGCGCCGGGCGTGCCCGAACTCAACCTGCTCGACGGTGATGCGGTCGGCTCCTCGGGCGGGCAGCCGCGCCACGAGCTGAAGGCGCGGGTCGGCTATGTGAACAATGGCATTGGCGGCCGTCTGGGCGTAGACTGGGAAAGCGGCACCCATGTCGATGGCGCATTGGGCGGCAGTTCGCGGCTGGACTTTGCCAGCCTGGCGACCGCCAATCTGCGGCTGTTCGCCAATTTCGGCCAGATGCCCAGCCTGGTGAAGGCCCATCCCTTCCTGCGCGGCGCGCGCGTGTCGATCGGTATCGACAATATCTTCAACACCCGCCGTGACGTGACCGATGCGACCGGGGCGACGCCCGTCCGCTATCAGCCGGGCTATCTCGACCCGCTCGGCCGGACCGTGTCGGTCAGCTTCCGCAAGCTGTTCTTCTGAACGGGCGACCGGCCGGGCTATGTCCGGCCGGTCGTCTGTGTCGCTATCCGGCCAGTGCGCGCGCCTGCGGGCGAAGCAGGGCCAGATCGATCGGGGCGGCAAATTCCACCCCCATGCGGTCCTCGCGCGACCAGCGGGTGGTCGCGTCGATACTCTGCCCCTCCGACAGGTCGATCGCGAACTGCGTGCCTTCCGGCACATTCCACAGCCCCTCGATCATCGCGCCGGTGGCGGAGATGTTGCGGATGCGGCCATTATAGACATGGCCGTCATGATGGACGGCGACCGTGCGCAGCATCGCCTTGCGCTCGGGCCGGCTCGACTGGAAGCCTTCCGACCGGGCGGAGACGCCATTTGTGCGCTGCCCTTCCAGCACCTGGGCGGCGGGCATCGGCCGGCCATAGATATAGCCCTGGATATGGCTGCATCCCAGTTGCCGGATCAGGTCCAGCTCGTCGCGGGTCTCAGCGCCTTCGGCCGTGGTATCCATGCCCAGCGCTTCGGCCAGGCTGACGATCGCCTTGATGATCGCGCTGTTGCGGCTGCCCCGGATCGCAGCGCCGCGCACGAAGCTCTGGTCGATCTTGATCTTGTCGAACGGCGCCTTCTTCAGATAGCCGAGCGACGAATAGCCGGTGCCGAAATCGTCGAGCGCCAACCGCACCCCCAGCCCCTTGAGCCGGGTGAACATGGCGTCGGTGCCGTCATTGTCGTTCAGGAACACGCTTTCGGTGATTTCCAGCTCCAGCCGTTCGGGCGCCAGTTGCGCGCTCGCCAGGGCCTGCATGACGGTGGTCGGGAAACCGGGATTGGCGAACTGCATCGCCGAGACATTGACCGCAACGCGGATCCCCGCGTCCCACTGGGCGGCGTCGCGGCAGGCGGTGCGCATCACCCATTCGCCGATCGGCGCGATCAGGCCGCTATCCTCCGCAATGGGGACGAACAAGGCGGGCGAGATGGCGCCGCGCACCGGATGATCCCAGCGCAGCAGCGCCTCATAGCCGGTGATACGCTCGGTCGTCGAACTGACGATCGGCTGGTAGACGAGGTGCAGCCCGTCCGCCGTCAGCGCGTGGCGCAGATCCTGTTCGAGCTGGCGGCGATCCTCCGCATCGGCGTGCATGTCGGCCGAATAGAAGCGATAGACACCGCGTCCGTCGCCCTTCGCCTTGTAGAGCGCCAGGTCGGCATTGCGGATCAGGGCATCGGCAGTGACTCCGTCTTCCGGGCAGAAGGAAATGCCGATCGACACGCCGATCACCACGCCTGTACCCTCGATCGAATAGGGTTGTGACACGGCGCTGATGATCGCCTGCGCCAACAGACCAAGACGGTTGCGGTCATGAAGGCCGTGGACCAGCACCTTGAACTCGTCGCCGCCCTGGCGCCCGACCAGCCCCTGATTGCCGACCACGCGCTGCAACCGCTGGCTGACCTGACGCAGCAGCGCGTCGCCGGCCGGATGGCCGAGCGTGTCGTTGACGCTCTTGAACCGGTCAAGATCCAGCATCATCAGCGCGCATTCGCCCTGCTTGCCGCGCGAGCCGAGCACCGCCTGCTCCAGCGCCTGCAGCATCTGCACCCGGTTGGCGAGGCCGGTCAGCGAATCATATTGGGCGAGGCGCGTCACTTCCGCCTGGCTGCGCCGCATTTCGGTCAAGTCGGTGCCCGATCCGCGAAAGCCGTGGAACTGGCCATATTCGTTGAACACCGGTTCGCCCGAGATCGACCACCAGCGTTCGTCACGCGCGATCGCGGCACGCACGGCGATGTCGGCAAAGCCGGTCCGGGCCGAGAGGTGGAAGCCAAGCGTCCGTTCGCCATCGCCCTGCTGCCGATCGCCCTGCTGAATGATGTCGGTCAGCAGCCGCCCGATCAGGCTGCCCGCTTCCACCCCCAGCGGTTCGGCCAGAGTCGCGGAAATATAGGTGATGCGGCTCTGGCGATCGGTTTCCCAGAACCAGCCCCGGCCGGACAGTTCATATTCTTCCAGCAGCCGGTCGGAGCGCTGCGCCTTGAGATCCTGCCGATGCTGTTCGATCGCCCGTTCACGATCCGCCGCCGCCTGCCGCAAGGTCGCGATCGCCATCACCGCCAGGCAGCTGGCCAGCAGCCCCAGATGCACCATACCCGCATGGGCGATGCCGGCCACCAGCAGCGCCCCCATGAAATAGCTGAGCCCCAGCAGGCGCCGATCGCCGACGATACAGACCGCCAGCAGCGCGATCGCCATTTCCGGCACGGCGGACGGCATCGCCACACCATTGCCCTGCGCCAGCCACAGGCTGAAACTTAAGCCCGAGCAGAAAAGCGCGGGCAGCATCAGCCAGTTCTGGACATGGGGGCGCAGATTGCGGAACAGCGCCCAGCGCGGCACCAGCATCAGCAAGCCGTCGATCAGCACCACGCCGCACAGCAGGGCGCCATGTTCCGGCCGGGTGAAGGAGAGCATGCCGAGCAGCGCTGCAACGCACAGCTTGGCCAGCAGCATCAGCGGCCAGAGGGCGGCGACATGGGTGAAGCTGCGCGACAGCCAGTTGGCGGCGACTTCCGTGCCGCTTTCGGCCAGACCCAGCGAAACCAGCAGGCTCGCGGTCCTGGCCGGCGCATCAGTATCTGTTTTGCGGACAATAGCCATGCCGATCGTCTAACCGACAAAGCTTGAGAAGCGATTACCTGCCGGGTCCGGGAGATTCCCTGATATTCAGCGATCTCCCGGCACGGCCGGTCAGACGCGCATCGGCATCAGCACATAGAGCGCCGGGCTGCGATCATTTTCGCGGATCAGCGTCGGTGCAGCCGCGTCGGCTAGGTGCAGTTCGACGATGTCGGTGTCGATCTGGCCAAGGATGTCGAGCAGATAACGCGCGTTGAAACCGATATCGAAGCCTTCGCCCTGGAACGCGCCGGGCACTTCTTCGGCCGCCGTGCCATTTTCCGGGCTGGTGACCGACAGGGTGATCTTGTCCTTGTCGAGGCTCATCTTGACCGCGCGGGTCTTTTCGGTGGCGATGGTCGCAACGCGGTCCACGCCTTCCTCGAAGCTGCGCGGATCGATCTTGAGCAGCTTGTCGTTCGCGGTCGGAATGACGCGGCTATAATCGGGGAAGGTGCCGTCGATCAGCTTGCTGGTCAGGATCGCGCTGCCCAGGCCAAAGCGGATCTTGCTGGCCGACAGGCTGACCTGCACCGAACCCTCGACTTCGTCGAGCAGCTTGCGCAGTTCGGCGATGCACTTGCGGGGGATGATGATGCCCGGCATGCCATCGGCGCCGTCGGGACGCGGCACGGTGACGCGGGCCAGACGGTGACCGTCGGTCGCGGCGGCCTTGAGCACCGGCGAACCTTCGTCCGAGACGTGGAAATAGATGCCGTTCAGATAATAGCGCGTCTCTTCGGTCGAGATGGCGAAGCGCGTCTTGTCGATGATCTGCTTGAGCGTTTCGGCCGGCAGTTCGAAGCTGGTCGGCAGGTCGCCCTCGGCAATCACCGGGAAATCGTCACGCGGCAGGGTCGACAGGTTGAAGCGGGCGCGGCCGGCCTGGATCAGCATCTTGCCGTCGGCCGCCTGCAGCGACACCTGGCTGCCTTCGGGCAGCTTGCGGGCGATGTCGAACAGCGTGTGGGCGGAAATGGTGGTGGCGCCGGCCTGTTCGACCTGGGCCGACACGCTTTCCACGACCTGCAGGTCGAGATCGGTCGCCATCAGCTTGATCGCGCCATCCGCCGATGCCTCGATCAGCACGTTGGACAGGATCGGAATCGTGTTGCGCCGCTCGACCACCGACTGGACGTGGCTGAGGCTCTTGAGGAGCGTTGCGCGTTCGATGGTGGCCTTCATGTCCCTGTTCTGTCCGTTCTTTTTGCGTCGATGGCGAGGATTCGGTCGAATCCCGGCGGCAATGATGGATGGTCCTTCATAACCGCTATGTCAGCGGCGGCAAGCACCTCGACGCGCTTTCGAAACGAAGCCGGGCTTGCAAATGACGATGGCTTGCGCTTTGCCCGGACCATGCGCCGCCTGCCCGCCCTGCTGATCCCGCTCGTCATCCTCGCCAGTCCGGCCATGGCGCGCGATTCGCTCGGCATTTTCGAAAGCTGGGGGGCGTTTCGCGATCCCGGCGCCGGCCAGAACGGCCCGCGCTGCTACGCCATCGCCATGCCGGTGCCGCGCCGCGCAAGCGATGCGCCCAAGGGTTTTGCCGCCGTCGGCACCTGGCCGCGCCAGCATGTCCGCGGCCAGGTCCATTTCCGCCTCAGCCGGCCGCGCGCCACCAATGCGCGGGTTTCTCTCAGCGTCGGCGACCGCCGTTTCGCCCTGGTTGCGGGCCAGGCCGATGCCTGGGCCGCCAATCCGCAGGACGATGCCGCGATCATCGCCGCGATGCGCTCCGCCAGCAGCATGAGCGTCCAATCGACATCGGCCAAGGGCGGCGCCTTTGCCGACAGCTATGCGCTGCGCGGCGCGGCCACGGCGATCGACGCGGCAGCGCTGGGGTGCGCCCGTTTACGCTGATTGCAACGCCACTTTAAAAATCCGGCAAAATCGACTATGTGCGCGGCCATGCATTCCGCCGCCAATCCCATCATGCCGATTCCCGGCCTTATCGACCCTGTGCCCGTGCCCCGCGCGGTGACGCCCCGTGAGGACGGGCGCGTCGACATGCTGGGCCTGACCCGCGCCCAGATGAAGGGCGTGCTGGAAGAAGCCGGACTCGACCAGAAGGCCGCCAAGCTGCGGTCCAAGCAGCTGTTTCATTGGCTCTATCATCGCGGCGAGACCGATTTCGAGAAGATGACCGACCTGGCCAAGCCGATGCGGCTGTGGATGGCGGAACGCTTCATCGTCGGCCGGCCGCAGGTGGTGGAAGCGCAGGTGTCGAACGACGGCACCCGCAAATGGCTGCTCCGTTCGGACGATGGCCAGGATTATGAAATGGTCTTCATCCCCGATGCGGATCGCGGCACCTTGTGCGTGTCGAGCCAGGTCGGCTGCACGCTCAATTGCAGCTTCTGCCACACCGGCACGATGCGACTGGTGCGCAACCTGACGCCGGGCGAGATCGTGGGCCAGGTCATGCTGGCGCGCGACGCGTTGGGCGAATGGCCCAAGGGCAGCATGGCCAGCGCCAATGACGACGAAACGGACGAGGATTCGCAATATACCGCGGACGGCCGCATGCTCACCAACATCGTGATGATGGGCATGGGCGAGCCGCTCTATAATTTCGACCATGTCCGCGACGCGCTCAAGCTGGTGATGGACGGCGATGGCCTGGCCCTGTCGAAGCGGCGCATCACCCTGTCGACCAGCGGCGTCGTGCCGATGATGGCGCGCGCGGCCGAGGAAATCGGCGTGAACCTGGCGGTCTCGCTCCATGCCGTGACCAAGGAAGTGCGCGACGAGCTGGTGCCGCTCAACCGCAAATATGGCATCGAGGAACTGCTTCAGGCCTGTGCCGATTATCCCAAGGCGAACAATGCCCGGCGCATCACGTTCGAATATGTGATGATCAAGGACAAGAATGACAGCGATGCCGACGCGCATGAGCTGGTCCGCCTGATCCGCAAGTACAAGCTGCCGGCCAAGGTCAACCTGATCCCGTTCAACCCCTGGCCGGGCACCGACTATGAATGTTCGAGCCCGGAACGGATCCGCGCGTTCAGCACGATCGTGTTCGAGGGCGGCATTTCCGCGCCGGTGCGCACGCCGCGCGGCCGCGACATCATGGCGGCCTGTGGCCAGCTCAAGTCGGCGAGCGAGAAGAAGAGCAAGGCGGAACTGAAGCGCCTGGCAGAAGAGAAGCAAGCCGCGCTCGGATAATCCGGGGACGACTGGCTGCGCGCATGCCGCGCGACGACAAGCCCCGCCCGAACCGGCGGGGCTTTTCTTTTGGGGGAATGAGGATGACCGATGACGAGATCGATATGCTGGGACGCGGCTTTTGCACCTGCACTTTGCCCAAGGCGCACTGGACCCACGGCGCCCATTTCGCGACCGCGCTGTGGCTGATCCTGCGCCGGCCCGATGTTGACGCCGAAATTGACATGCCCGGCATGATCCGCCGCTACAATGAAAGCGTCGGCGGGGTGAACAGCGACACGAGCGGCTATCATGAGACCATCACCCAGGCATCGCTGCACATGGCGCGACAGTTGCTGGCCGGCCTGCCCGCCGATGTGACGCCGGCCGCAGCCTATGCCGCGCTGATGGCGTCGCCGCTGGGCGACAAGGACTGGCCCTTCACCTACTGGACGCGCGAGACGCTGATGAGCCCGGCCGCGCGCCGGACATGGGTCGCGCCGGATCGGACGCCGCTGCCGGCATAAAGAAAGGGCGGCCCAAGCGGACCGCCCCTCCCATCTCTTCGATCCGACAGGATCAGAAGCGGATGCCGACGCCGGCCACGATCTGGTGACGCTCGAAATCGCGCTCATAGTTGGAATAGCGATATTCGCCCTTGGCGAAGAGCTGACCGCCCAGCTTATATTCCACGCCGGCACCGACGCGCACACCGTCGCCGACTTCGCTGCCGAAGCCGTCCACGCCCAGACGCGCATTGGTGTAGCCAGCCTTGACATAGGCCAGTGCCTTGCCGCCGATCACGGTACCTACGCGCATGCCCAGATACAGGTCGCGCTCGGCATCTACGCCATGCGCGCTGGCGGTCGAGTCGCTCGCTTCGCCTTCGAAGCCCAGTACGATATTGCCGTTCTGGATATCATAGCCCAGGCCGACGCCGTACATCACGCCATCCATGGTGCCCAGACCGTTGCTGTTGCTGTCCAGCTTGTCATAGCCGACCAGCACTTCAGCGCGGGGACCGGCGAAAGCGGTATCGTCCTGCGCGAAGGCGGGCGTGGCAACAGCGGCGGCAGCAATCGCTGCGAAAATCACAGTCTTCATTGTTTTCCTTGTCGAAAATGCGGAGGTACCGATCAGATCCGGCGCACTCCGTGATACCAAGGGGCGAGTGGCGACTTTGCTCTAGATTTTACACCCCATGATCGGCCTGCACGCAGGCCATCCCCTTTTGCCGCCCCTTCCGGGCGAGCGGGCCGCAGATGCTATCGTAAGGAAAACATTGCAAGATTGGTCCGTCGATTAACGTCAGAACTGTGACAATTACGTGACAGCCACCTGCCGGATCCCATAAAAAAGGGCGGCCCAAGCGGACCGCCCTTCCCCATATTCCGATCTGAAGGGATCAGAAACGGAAGCCGATGCCGACGACGCCAGCGTCACGGCCACCGAAATTATCTTCATACTCGGTGCGCTGATATTCGGCCGAGATGTAGGTGTTCGGGGTCACCGAATATTCCAGGCCACCGCCGTAACGCACGCCTTCCAGCGAGGTGTGGGCGCCAGCGGCTTCGATGCGGCTCGAAGCGTAGCCGACCTTGCCGAACGCCAGGATCTGCGGGGTCACGACATAGCCGAGACGGACCGAAGCGGCGAGGTCGCGGCTGGCGTCGAAGCCCTGGCCGTCGACGGTCGAGTCACCGAACGACACTTCCGGACCGAAGGTCACGCGGTTGGCAACGGCGAGGTCGTAGCCGGCGGTCACGCCGTAGCTGAAACCGTCTTCGCCCTGCGCCTTGTCAAAGCCCATGGTGACGCCAGCGCGCGGACCGGTGAACGGCGCAGCATCCTGAGCGAAAGCGGGGGCCGAAACAGCGGCAGCAGCAGCAATCGCTGCGAAAATCACAGTCTTCATAAAGTCCTCGATATTTATTATGACGCTATGACTTAATTGTTCATCTAGCGTTCAGGTTTGATGCTAGGAAAATATGAAATAGAGTCACACTTCCTCCTGCTTATTCTTCTCCGACACTTCGGAGAGGAACTGCCCCCTCTGCATCATGAGAGCGCAGTGGCCATCTAGGATCGCCAAACTCACTTGCAAAGGGGCAAGGCCTTTATTTCAATCAATTTCAGGGCTTGTGTTGCAAAAGTGTGACAACGCGCCTGCAGCACGACCGGCCGCAAAAAGGGGACGGCCCGACAGTCGCCCCCTTCGCGAAAGCCCCGGTTTTCGGGCGATCAGAAGCGCAGGCCGATGCCCGTCACCAACTGGTGGCGCGACACGCCTGCCTCATAATCGGAATAGCGATATTCGCCCTTGAGAAAGAGCTTTTCGGCGATCCGATATTCCAGACCCGCGCCCAGCCGCAGCCCGTCGCCATTGTCGCCGCCACGGATCAGGCCGCCTTCGCCGTCACTGGCTTCATATTCCATCCGGGCATTGCTGTAGCCTGCCTTCACATAGGCAAGCGCCTTGCTGCCGAGCGGCACACCGATCCGCCCGCCGACATACAGGTCGCGATCGGTTTCGCTCTTGCCGCCGGCGACATGCAGGCGGGTGGTGGAATCGGAAATTTCGCCCTCGATGCCCAGGATCAGGCCGCCCAGGGCAAAGTCATAACCGGCATTGAGGCCATAGAGCAGGCCGTCGGCCGATTTGACGCCCTTGGCATCGACCACATCATAGCCGGTGATGATTTCGGCATGAGCACCCGTGAAAGGGGCATAATCCTGCGCAAAGACAGGTGCCGAAACGAAACATAGAACAGCCGAAGCGATGAAAAACGTGATACTCTTCATACTACCTATCCAATATCTGCGTCGAAGCGCCGAAAATCGTGACAGGCGACCTTATTTATACTCCCATTTCGTGGAGGAATTTTATCAATTCAAATTTCTGTACGAAAATTCTTTGAAGTCGACTTCATCAATCCCTTGCAGGGCCAGCCGTTGATCGCAATCGCACGGCGCACACCATGGCCATTCGACCAACGACAGGCCTGGACATGCGAACGACCGCGATGCAGCTGGATATTTCGACGAAAGACAATAGGGTCATGGCCATGGAGCCGCCTTACGCCCCAGAGGACATGGTCCGCCGCCACCGCCTGACCACCCGGCTGTGGCACTGGCTGAATGCGCTGCTGCTCTATATCCTCTTCACCTCCGGCCTTGGCATCTTCAACGCCCACCCCCGCCTTTATTGGGGGCAATATGGCGCCAATTTCGACCATGCCTGGCTGGAGCTGGACCGGTTCCCCGGCTGGATAACCCTGCCCGCCCTCTATAATCTGGCGCTGTCGCGCCACTGGCACCTGACCGCCGCGCCGATCTTCGCCTTCGCGCTGCTTTTCTACATGCTCTGGAGCCTGGCCGGCGGCCATGTCGCCCGTGACCTGGCCTTTCGCCGGGGCGAGCTGGCGCCGCGCCATGTCTGGCAGGACATTTGTGACCATGCCCGGCTGCGTTTCCCGACCGGCGCAGCGGCGCTGCGCTATAATGTGCTGCAGAAGGCGAGCTATATCGCCGTCCTCTTCATCGCCCTGCCGCTGCTGATCCTGACCGGCCTTACCATGTCGCCCGGCATGAACGCCGCCTGGCCCTGGCTGGTCGACCTGTTCGGCGGGCGCCAATCGGCCCGGTCGATCCATTTCCTGACCGCCTTCGCGCTGGCCGCCTTCTTCCTGCTTCATATGCTGATGGTGCTGCTGGCCGGCCCGGTGAACGAGATAGGATCGATGATCACCGGCCGCTATCGCCTACCCAGGGACCGGCCATGATCCTCACCCGCCGCACCCTGCTACTGGGCGCGACCGCGACGCTGGCGGGATGCGACCGGATCGCGCGCCAGCCGCTGGCTCGCGACATCCTCTTTTCCGCCGACAATTTCCATGCATGGGCGCAGCGCACAATCATGGCGCGCGACGCACTGGCGCAGGAATTCCGGCCCGAGCAGATTTCGCCCTTCTTCCGCGCGAACGGCACCGCCAATCCCAACACCCCGGCCTACAAGGCGCTTTGGCGCAGCGGCTTTGCCGACTGGCGGCTGCGGATAGACGGACTGGTCGCCCGCCCCTTGTCGCTTTCGCTGTCGCAATTGCACGCCCTGCCCCATCGCGAGCAGATCACCCGCCATGACTGCGTCGAGGGGTGGAGCGCGATCGGCAAATGGCGCGGCGTGCCGTTGAAGCTGCTGCTCGACGGCGCGGGCCTGCGCGACCGCGCCCGCTATATCGTCTTCCACTGCGCCGACGACATGGGCGGCGGCACCGCTTATTATGAGAGCATCGACCTGATCGATGCCTTCCATCCCCAGACCATCCTGGCCTTTGCCCTCAACGACCGGCCGCTCAGCGTCGCCAATGGCGCGCCGCTGCGGCTGCGGGTGGAGCGGCAACTGGGTTATAAACAGGCTAAATATCTGATGCGGATCGAGGCGGTCGAGAGCCTATTGTCCATCGGTCGGGGCAAGGGCGGTTTTTGGGAAGACCGCGCCAATTATGATTGGTATGCAGGTATTTGACGGCCGCGTAACGAGAAGGACCAGCCTGCTCCATGAAGATTTTCGACCGCGTTCTGAGACGTCTTGTCACCAAGGGTCAGTTGACCGTTTTCTATGCCGACGGCCGTAGCGTTACCGTCGGTTCGCCCGATCCCGACCTGCCCCCGCTGGCGCTGCGCTTCCTCGACAAGCGCGTGCCCCTCGACATCGTCAAGGATCCGCGCCTGGGCATGGCCGAGGCCTATATCGATGGCCGGGTGGCGATCGAAGGCGGCGGCATCATGGAGTTCGTGTCCATGATCCGCCAGAACAACGCCTGGGAAAATGGCAAGTCGATCGACGCCAAGGGGCCGGTGCAGCGCGCGCTGAAGACGGTGCGCCGCAAGCTGTGGAAGGCCAATCATCGCAGCCGGTCCAAGGCCAATGTCGCCCATCATTATGACCTGTCGGGCGCGCTCTACGCCCTCTTCCTCGACCGTGACCGCCAATATAGCTGCGCCTATTTCCCCGATGCGGAGAATGAGGCGGGGATCAGCCTGGAGCAGGCGCAGGAAGACAAGAAGGCGCATATCGCCGCCAAGCTCTACCTGAAGCCGGGCATGAAGGTGCTGGATATCGGCTGCGGCTGGGGTGGCATGGCGCTCTACCTGCACAAGCATTTCGGTGTCGATGTCACCGGCATCACACTGTCGGAAGAGCAGTTGAAGGTTGCGCGCCAGCGGGCGATCGATGCGGGCGTGGCCGACCATGTCCGGTTCGAACTGATCGACTATCGCGACATCGAAGGGCCGTTCGACCGGATCGTGTCGGTCGGCATGTTCGAACATGTCGGCACCGCCGACTATCGCGTCTTCTACAACAAGTGCCGCGACCTGCTGACGCCGGACGGCGTGATGCTGATCCACACCATCGGCCGGGTCGATGGCCCCGGCATCACCGATACCTTCACCACCAAATATATCTTCCCCGGCGGCTATATCCCCGCTTTGTCGGAAATGGTGGCGGGCAGCGAAGGCACGCGGCTGATGATCACCGACGTGGAGGTGCTGCGCATCCATTACGGCCTCACCATCCGCGACTGGTACAAGCGGACCATGGCGCACAAGGCGGATATCGTCGCCCTCTATGATGAGCGCTTCTTCCGCCTGTGGACCTTCTATCTGGCGGGCGCGGCGACCGTGTTCGAACATGGGTCGATGGTCAATTTCCAGGTCCAATATGTGCGCGACCGCCGCGCGCTGCCGATCACCCGCGATTATATGATCGAGGCAGAGACGGCGCTGCGCGGGCGCTGAAACACCGCCGCGCACCGATGATGCGAGGCAGAAATGCGACCGTCCGGGTGGGCTGAACAAAGCCTGTCAGCCCCGTTCCCGGACGGTTCAGTGACCGCCCCCCATTCTCCTCCCCACGTCCCCGCGCTGCTCCGGCAGCCGGGCCGGACAGAGGAGAAGCAAGATGAAATTCCTGTGGAAAAGCGCCGCGATGCTGGGCCTGGCCATGGCCGGCATCGCCGCCACCAGCGCGCCTGCCCAGGCGCAACATTATCGCGGCGATGGCTGGCGTGGCGACCGCGATGGCCGCTGGGACGGCCGACGCCATTGGGACAATCGCCGCTGGGACGACCGGCGTCATTGGCGTGGTGACCGCCGCTATCATGATGGCCGACGTGGCTATTATCGTTCCAGCTATCGCCAGCGCTGCTGGAACGAATGGCGCTATGACCATTATCGCGACCGCCGGGTCCGGGTCCGCATCTGTCGCTGATCCCGCCTAAGCGAATCCATATCGCGGCCCGCCCCGATTGAACCCGAGGGCGGGTTGCGGCATTTCTGTGCCCATGAGCGATCCTACACCCGTCATCCAGAGCCTGTTGTCGGGCCTGCCGATCCTGCTTCTCCACCTCGCCTGCGCCACCCTGGTCTGGGCGGCCGCCATGGCGGTCTATATGTGGATAACCCCGCACGACGAGTTCAAGCTGATCCGCGCCGGCAATGAGGCGGCCGCCATTTCGCTGGGCGGCGCATCCGTCGGTCTCGCCGTGCCGCTGGCCTTCTGCCTCGCCGGATCGGTCAATGTCTGGGATGTCGTCATCTGGGGCAGCGTCACGCTGGTGCTGCAACTGATCGCCTTTCGCCTGGTCGACCTGTTGCTGGGATCGCTGTCGGGCCGGATCGAGGCGAATGAGCGTTCCGCCGCGATCTTCCTGGCGATGATGAAGGCCGCGGTCGCCTGCCTGACGGCTGCGGCCGTGGCGGGTTGACGCGATGGGGCGTGGGGGCTGTGGTTGCCTGCCCTGGCTGCTGGGCCTGATCCTACTGCTCGCCTGGCTGGGCGAGATGCAGGCACCGTCCTTGCAGGTCGAACAATATGATCCCCGCTCGCCCCGCCGCCCGCTGCCGCGCGGGGGCGAGGAACAATATATTATCGAGGATCGGCCCGGCGGCCCGGCCGACGCCATGGGCACGGCCTTTGCCGTCGATCGCAGCGGCGTGTGGATGACCGCCGAACATGTCACCCATGGCTGTTCACGCGTCGGGCTGGAACAGCGCGGCCGCGCGCTGGAGGTGCCGCGTGTGATCGAAAGCCGGGAATCGGATGCCGCGATCATCCCGCGCGGCCCCCGCAGCCCCGCCGCCCTGCCGCTGCGCAGCGGCGCACCCTCGCCCGGCTCCACCGGCTATCATATGGGCTTTCCCGCCGGTGAACCGACATTGGTCCTGTCCGAACTGATCGGCCGGGCCGAAGCCCGGCGCGGCAGCAGCGGCATCGACCAGCCGGTGCTGGTCTGGGCGGAGCGTGGCCGCCTACCCGAAGGGGACGGCACCCTGTCGGGGATCAGCGGCGGCCCGGTCTTCTCCACCGATGGCCGGGTGGTCGGCATTAACAGCGCATCGACCGACCGGCGCGGCCGCATCCTGACCGTCGCGCCCGACGCGATGATGCGCCTGACCGCCGCCAGCCGCGCCGTTGGCGACCAGCCGGTCGCCTACCCCTTTGCCGGACTGACCGACGCGCAGGAGCGTTTCGCCAACTGGCTGGACGATGGCGTCATCCGCCGCATCTTCTGCGATGTCGACGACGGGCGCGGTGGTTGACGCCTGCGGGCAGTAGAGAGTAGGCGCTGCGCAGCATTTTCAGGGAAATTGAGATCATGAGCGACACGCCCCCCGACCATCTGTCCACCAATCCGCGCAGCCCCCATTTCGACATGGAGGTGCTGCAGCGCGGCATCGGCATCCGTTTCAAGGGCCGCGAGCGCAAGGATGTGGAAGAATATTCGATTTCCGAGGGCTGGATTCGCGTTGCCGCCGGCAAGACCCGCGATCGTCACGGCAACCCGCTGACCATCAAGCTGTCGGGTGAAGTCGAGGCCTGGTTCGAAAATCCGGCCGATGGCGCCGAAGGCGACAAGGCCGCCGACGCCGAATAAGCAGATAAGGCCGGTCCCCGCTCAATCGCGGGGGCCGGTCAGTTCATCAGGGATTCGCGCTTCACGTCGGCAATGACGTCGCCCAGCGAGCGATCCGACGGGCTGTTGTCCGCATATTCGATGACGAACGGGTCCGCCTCGATACGCGGCGCCGCCTTGCGCCGGGGCGCAGCAGGCTTGGGCGAAACCGCCGCTACCATCGCGTGCGTCTGGACCGACGTCATCCGGGTTGCCGGCCTGGAGACGGGCGGCGACACGGGCGCTATGTCTTCCGCCCCTTCATCATCCCATTTTGCGCTGCTCATGCTGGCATAGCGAAGGCTGCTGCCCAGCGCCGGATCGGGCGTGAAGGGATGCAGTTTCGCCTTGGCCGGATAGATGAAGCCGAAGGTCGGATTGGTGCGGGCGCCCATCTGCCCGGTCGGGCTGTGCCAGACGCGGACCTGACTCCAGTCGCCCGCGTCCGACACGTCGATCGCCAGCACATCCTCCTCGATCGCGCCGGGCGACGACCAGTTAGCGTGGCGGATCAGCACGCGGCGATCATCCAATATCCGGCTGACCACGGCGACATGGCCGAGCGTCATCGGCCCGACGGGCCGGAAGGCGAGCACCGCCCCCTTTTTGGGGATGCTACCGCGCTTGTAATGATCCTGTGCCTGGTCCCACCAGGTCAGCGCATCACCATAGATTTCCACGCCCGACACGATGCGCGCATAAGGAACGCACTGCAGCGCCGTGGCGCCCAGCACGGGCGCCGCCGTCAGGCCGGACAGCAAAGCCATCCAGCGGACATATCGAAACATTTAATGCGACCTCTAAGCGTCGAGTATCGCCCCACCGCGATCGACCCTAGAGCCCCATCCGTAAGGATTGGGTTAACGGCTCAGAAAGCACCCTTGGCGCTGTCGGTGCCGGCGGTGGCGCGATCGGCCAGGGCGATCTGGACCGGCTGATCGATTTCCGGCTTGTCGGCATAGATGAAGCCGTTGGTCGGGTTCGAACGCAGGCCAACATCGCCGATCGGGCCATACCATACGCGCACGTCGGTCCAGTCATTGTTGGGCGACACGTCGATGGCGCGGACATTGCGCTCGACACCGCCACGATAGGACCAGTTGGCGTGGGTCAGCAGCACTTCGCGGTCATTGACGACCTTGCTGACCATGGCGACATGGCCGACCGGCATCGAACGGCTGGACGCGAAGGAGAGGACGGCGCCGACGCGGGGCTCATGGCCACGGCCGTAGCGACCGGCGGCCTGGTTCCACCAGGTGTTGGCATTGCCGAAAATCTCGATGCCCGAAACTTCGCGGGCGAAGGGGGCGCATTGCAGGACACCGGCGGTGGCGGGAACGGCAGAGAAGGCACCGAGCGCAAGCATGGCGGCTGCTAACAGCGCGCGAAAACCACCGATCATTCCTTGCGACCCCCGACTTGTAGGTAGGTATAATCCCCGATGACCTCCTTAGGGCAGACGCCGTTCGTCTTGAAAACCGCCGAGCGATGAGTCGTTGCTGCGATGCGTCATGCTGCGGAACGAAAAACATGCCCGGCCGTTACATGGAGCCGGGTTGCACCGTTCAACTCGTTGAAAAGACTATCTTCCGTGCCAGTCATCCAGACCTGGCCGCCGGTTTCACGCAATCGGTCGAACAGCGCAGCTCGTCGCGACGGGTCGAGATGCGCCGCCACTTCGTCGAGCAGAAGCACCGGCGGTTGGCCGCGATCGGCCGACACTAAGGTCGCGTGCGCCAGCAGGATCGAAAGCAGCAGCGCCTTCTGCTCGCCGGTCGAACAGAGCGCCGCCGCCTGATTCTTGGCGATGTGGATGACATCCAGATCATGACGATGCGGCCCCGACAGGGTGCGGCCGGCCGCGGCATCCCGTCGCCGCTCGCGGGCAAGCCGCTGGCCGAGCGGTTCGTCGCTGGCGCCGTCCTCCTGCGCGATTCGGATGAGCGGCCGGGCGAAGGGCTCGTCGGGCTGATCGACCAATTGCCGGTTGAGGCGCGCAACCAGATCGGCGCGGGCGGCGGCGAGCGCCGTGCCATGCTCGTCCATCTGCGCCTCCAGCGCGCCGATCCATGCCGGGTCCGCCCGGCGCAGATCGGTCAGCAGCCGGTTGCGCGCCCGCATCGCCGCTTCATAGCGGGCGCTGTGCGCTGCATGACCGGAATGAAGCGCCAGGGTGAGGCGATCGAGGAAGCGACGACGACCGCCAGGGCTGTCGAGGAACAGCCGGTCCATCGCCGGCGTCAGCCAGACGATCGAGAGATGGTCGGCCAGCGCATTGGCGGACGAGGCGACACCGCCGATCCGCACCTGCCGCCGGTCGGGCCCATCCGCGCTGACGCCGGTGCCCAGCACCACGCCATCCACCTCCGCCGCGATGCCGAAGCTGCCGCCACCATCCTGCCGCGCCATCGCCCGCAGCGCCGCGCCGCGCAGCCCCCGGCCGGGCGCCAGCATCGATACCGCTTCCAATATGTTCGTCTTGCCCGCGCCATTATCGCCGGTCAGCAGGACGAACGGCTGGTCGGGCACGATCAGCGCGTCCGCATGGTTGCGGAAATCACTCAGGGTGAGGCGGCCGATCATCGCGCCGCTGTAGCGAGGACTGCGCGCCGGGGGAAGCGGTTCAGGCCGCCGGGGTGCAGCGCTTGCGCACGATCGCCGTGCCGTCATTGGTGATGGTAAGCTGCTGCCCATCGGTCGAGGGACGCAGCATCAGGGTCCGGGTCCAGCTTTCGCCCTCGCCCGTGAAATTGGCGACCACCGCCAGCCGCCCGTCCCCCTCGCGCGTGACGCGCTGCACCGTGCCGACGCTTTCGTGGAAGATCAGGCTGGCCGCCGTCAGTTCCAGCGCCTGAGCCGCCGCCCGGTCGCCGCAGCGCTCCTTGGTGCCGGTCCAGCGCCCCTGCAGCGCGATCGGGATCGCATTGGCGTGGAGCGCATCGCCCCTGGCCACCGGCAGGTCGGGCGCAGGCTCGACCGGGGTGATGGCATTGGCGCCGGGCGGGACATCGCGCGTGCTGGGCAACGCCTGGTCCAGGATGTTGGTGACCATGCCGGACTGATTCTGTTCCTTGCTGCCGCAACCGGCGAGCAGCAGCAGCGGAAGGGCGAGGAGGAAATGGTTACGCATGCGATGCAAACCCGGCAGGGCGGCATCGGGTTCCCCCAACCCCTACGTGACCGGCCATCGCGGCCATGCTATCACCGCCGCGACAATCGAGGAGGCATGCCATGCCGGTCCTGGGAATGGGCGGACTTTTCTTTCGCGCGCGTGATCCGGCTGCGCTGTCCGCCTGGTATCGCACCCATCTGGGCGTCGGCGGCGGATGCAGCGCCGATCCCGACATGCCGGCGGTCAACGAATATGTCTGGCAGACGCTGGGCGGGCCGATGGTCTTTTCGCCGTTCAAGCAGGACAGCGACTATTTCGCCGCCGACAAGAGCTTCATGATCAATCTGCGCGTGTCCGATCTCGACGGGCTACTGGCGGACTTGCGCGCGGCGGACGTTGAGGCCATCACCGAGCCCGAATGGGATCATCCCGATGTCGGGCGCTTTGCCCGCATTCATGATCCCGAGGGCAATGCCATCGAATTGTGGGAACCGCCCACCCCCGCCGCCTGACCGACCCATGGGAGCTAGATTATGAAGAGCGCGAAGATCATCCTGGCCCTGGCGGCCGCAGCCCTGGGCACGCAGGGCAGCATGGCGGCACTGGCGGTCGGCGCCAAGGCGCCGGAATTCACCACCCGCGGCGCGCTGGCCGGCAAGACCTTCACCGTCACCCTGTCGCACCAGTTGAAGCGCGGGCCGGTGGTCCTCTATTTCTTCCCCAAGGCCTTCACGCCGGGCTGTTCGGCCGAGGCGCGCGAGTTCGCGGAGAATATCGACAAGTTCAAGGCGGCCGGCGCCACCGTGATCGGCATGTCGGCCGACCCGGTCGATGATCTGGTCGCCTTTTCCACCAAGGAATGCGCCGGCAAGTTCGCGGTCGCCTCGGCCGGGCCGAACATCGTGTCGGGCTATGATGTCGCGCTCAAGATGCGGCCGGGCATGACCGACCGCACCTCCTATGTCATCGCGCCGAGCGGCCGCATCGCGTTCGTCCATAGCGAGATGAGCTATGCCGGCCATGTGAAGAGCACGCTGGCTGCGGTCGAGGCGATGAAGCAGAAATAAGGCGCAACGGCGAAGGGGTGCCGGTCACCCCTTCACATATTTGCCGAACCAGCCGATCGTTTCGGTCCACGCGGCCTTCGCCGCCGCCGCATTATAGCTGGGCCGATAATCGGCCATGAAACCATGGTCGGCGCCGACATGGACGGTGATCGCATCGGGTGGCGACTTGCCCGCCGCCTTGAGCGCGGCGCGCATCGCCTCGACATCGGCCTGGGGTATGCCCTTGTCGAGTTCGCCATATTGGCCGAGCACCGGCGCCTTGAGCTGCCCCACCTCCTCGATCGCCGACAGGGTCTGGAGGTCGTTCTTCTGGGTCACGAGCCGGCCGTAGAAGGCAACGCCGGCGTCGAGCGCGGCGCTGTGCGCGGCATAGAGCCAGACCACCCGGCCGCCCCAGCAGAAGCCGGTAATGCCGCGCCGTGACGCATCGCCGCCATGGGCGCCGGCAAAGGCATAGGTGGCATCGATGTCGGACAGCACCTGCGCGTCCGGTGCCTTGCTGACGATTTCGGCGACAAGCTGCTTGAAGTCGCTGACCTTGGTCGCATCGCCATGGCGGGCGAACAGATCCGGCGCGACGGCATGATAGCCGGCTTTGGCGAAACGCCGGCACATGTCCCGCACCCATTCATGGACGCCGAAAATCTCATGCACGACGACGATCACCGGCGCCTTCTTCTTGCCCGCCGGCCGGGCGACGAAGCCAGGCATGGCGAAACCGTCACTGGTCGGGATCGAGACGGCCTCCTCCACCAGCCCGTCGGCCGGGGTCTGGATGGTGCTGGCCGCGACCGGCTGGCAGGCGGCGGCAAAACCGGCGGCAAAGGCGCCGCCGGCCAGGATGTGACGCCGGCTGAGCCCGGTCGAGGCGATCCAGTTACGATCCTCCGCCAGCCGCTCGACGGGATCTTCGCCACCATGCTTCTCGATGGTCATCGACATTCTCCTGTGCCCGGCGGATCTGCCATGGGATGATGGCAGACTAGCCGCAGGGCCGCGCCGCGCAACCGGCGGCTGACAAGACAAGAGAATCTACCTGCCTCATCCGCTGTCTTGCCGCTGCACCAGCCCCTTTGCTCGGCCGGTAATCTGTGTATCAATCACCCGCAGGAGATTGAGATGCAGAAGCAGCTTACGGAGGTCATCGCGCAGCTGGCCGAACAAATGACCAGCATGGCCGCGTCTCTTGCCCGGGCGGATGGTGCGCGGATGGCACACCGGCATCTGATTGCGCGCATGTTGACTGATCTGCCGGCATCTTATGTGCAGCGAACCATACAGGACCTGCGGCAGGTAGTGGAAGACAGTGAAGGCGCGCTGGGCAGCTATCGCACCTCCAGCTATCTGCAGGAATTGGATACGATCGAAACCCAGTCAGTCCGGACGCGCAGCAATCAGGGACTGAACTGATCGCGCCATCATGGCGCTTTTGCGGCCGCCAGATAATCGCCGCCAGCGATCACCCTATGTCCGGTAACGGACAGAGCGTACAGATAGACCCAGGCCTCGACCGGGCCGTCCGGCGTTTCCACCATATATAGTTCGCGGCGATATTCATGCGGGGACGGATGATCGGGCGTGCATTCCTCATAAGCGTCGAGCCGAGCGAGCAGCGCGTCCGCATCGGGTAGCGCGAACAGGTCGCCGCGCACCTGCCCCGTCTCCCCCGGCACGAAACCGGGATAATCCGCCACCTGATAAAGCTTCCCGCCGATCCAGCCGGCCCCGATCCACTCGGCGCGATCGGCAAGCCAATGCGCCATCGGTCCGTCAAAACCCGGCCGCAGCGTGCCGTAGACGAAAAGCAACGGCCTATTCATTG
This sequence comes from Sphingobium sp. WTD-1, assembly GCF_030128825.1. Lineage (NCBI taxonomy): Bacteria > Pseudomonadati > Pseudomonadota > Alphaproteobacteria > Sphingomonadales > Sphingobiaceae > Sphingobium > Sphingobium sp. WTD-1. Next base: position 201,841 of record NZ_CP119127.1, read on the forward strand.
CCCACCTGCAACTTTCACCGATTGACGGCAAATTTTCCCAATCATCAGATTTTTTCGCATGATGAAAAAATCGACGACTGAGGAAAATCCACGGATTTCCGCCAAAAATCGAAACTGGCACGCCGCCTGCAATATCGTCTGGCATCAAGGCCGGACGGTCCGGCCAGGAAATATCTAGGGAGTGAGTATCATGTCCATCGCCAAGTTCCAGAGCGTCGCCCTTGCCTTTGTCGGCGCCGTCATCTTCGCCAGCCTGTTCGTCGGCGCGGCGGTTCCGGTTGCCCCGATCGCCTGATCGGCAACCGCCCCTTTCCCATCACAGATATTATTGAAGGCCAGATCCATGAACAACAGCTTCACCCTCGACCGCCGCAACGCGAAGATCATGGGCGTGTGCGCCGGCATCGCCAACCGCACCGGGCTGGATGTCACGCTGATCCGCGTCGCCCTGGTGCTGCTGACCCTGTGCGCCCTTGGCCCGATCGGCGTCGTGGCTTATCTGCTCGCCGGCTGGCTGGCCGAGGGTTGACCCCTCGCCGCCGCCGGAAGGCAGGGTTTCCGGATACAAAAGCGCCGCCCCGGCATATGCCCTGGGCGGCCTTTTTATGCCCCGCATTGGCGGGACAAGGATGAGCGCGATCTGCGCTTAAGCGTACAGCACCGAGTAGAAGGTCAGCATCTGGACGCTGACCGCAACCACCAGCGCAGTCGCCTGAAAGGCCTGACGCATATTGGACTCCATCATTGGAACGACATCCCGGATCGGGATGCAACGCCATATGATGATTTCACATCATTGTAACAATCGCAAAGCCTGACATGCCAATTGCATCAAACGCAATTATGTCACAGCTGTTGCTCCAGAGCCATGATGGTCGCGCGCGCTGCCGCCGGGTTCCGGACCTTGGCGCCGCCGATGTAGAAGAGATAGGCGTCGCCCTGCGCCGCCTGCGCCTTTGCGCGATCAGCCCAGCCGGCGATGTCCGTCGCGGTATAGCCGGTCTCCTCGCCCTCTCGGCTGCGCATCAGCCGGCTGTAGGAAAAACCGACATCATGGCCGGTGATTGCCGGATAGTCGTCATGGTCGGCCAGCACCACCGCCGCCCCCGCGTCCCGTGCCAGCGCCAGGAAGGCTGGATCGTCGAAGCTTTCGTGCCGCACCTCCAGCGCATGACGCAGCGCCACGCCATCGACACTGGCCGGCAACAATTGCAGGAAGGCGCCGAAATCATCGGGATCGAACTTCTTGGTCGGCATGAACTGCCACAGGATCGGCCCCAGCCGGTCGCCCAGTTCGACGATCCCCTGATGGACGAATTTCTGGATCGACTCGCCCGCCTCCGCCAGCACGCGCCGGTTGGTGCAGAATCGCGACGCCTTGACCGCGAACTGGAAGCCGTCGGGCACGGCCTGCGCCCAGCCGGCAAAGGTCGCCGGCTTCTGGCTGCTATAATAGGTGGCGTTGATCTCCGTCGCGGTCAGTTGCACGCCGACATAGGCCAATTCATCCTTCTGGCGCATGCCGACGGGATAAAAGCTGCCGCGCCAGGGCTCATAGACCCATCCGCCGATCCCGACCCTGATCCGTCCCGTCATGAAGATCCTCCCTGCGCCATATTGATCGCCCGGAACGATCAGAGCCAGCGGGAAAAGCCATTGGCGATTATTGCGAACAATTCTTAATTATCGAGCAGCAGATTTCAAAGGGGTTCCGCCATGTCGCTCGATCTCATCAAGACCGCCACCTATTTGTCGATCCACCTGACCGTGGGTTTCACCGTCGCCTATCTGATGACCGGATCGGTTGCACTGGCCGGCGGCATCGCGCTCGTCGAACCGATGGTCAATGCGGTCGCCTTCTTCTTCCACGAACAGGCATGGAAGCACTTCACCGCCCGGCCGCCCCGCGATGCCGGACGCGACTGGATGCGCGGTCAGGCGGCGATCGCCTGATCCCTCACTGCTTCGGGCGCGGCTTGGCGCGCGGGATCAACCAGGGCTTTACCTTGCCGGTCGGCCGCGCCTTGCCGTCCAGCCGTCGCACATGCCGGATGGTGACCGGCTTGACGATCATCTGCCCGCGCATCGGCCCCGTGCCGCAACAGGTCGGCACCGCCAGGATGCGACGCACCACATCCATGCCGGCCACCACATGGCCAAAGGCGGCATAGCCGATCGAACTGCCCTGCGCGTCCATCGTCGGCGTCGGGCCTACCGTGATGAAGAAATTGCCCGAGGCCGAATTGGGTCGGTCAGGCCGCGCCATCGACAATGTCGCGTCGAGATGCCGGATCCCGGTCTGGCTGGTCGACTCATGTCGGACCGGCGGCAATGCCCGGCGCAGATCGGTATCGATCCCGCCCTGGATTAGCCCATATCTGGGATCGCTCTTGCGCCGCGCTGCGCGGTAGAAGACCGTGCCGTCGAGCCGCTGGTCATCGGCATAAGCCAGGAAATTGGCGCTGGTCAGCGGCGCCCGGCGCTGGTCAAGGGCCACGATGATCGTGCCGACCGACGTCTCGATCGCCACCCGCGTGTAACCGGAGGTCGGCCGATTGACGGGTTGGGCCTTGGCCAGACCGGGAAACAGGACAAGCAGGACTATCGCCAGACGGCAGGCAACAAAACGCATCGACACAAGGGCACTCGTCAGGGAAGGAAGCCCCGAGGCTATCGCTCACGCAGGAGCGACGCAACCAGCGAAGAAGCGCTTGTTCAGCGATGAGTGGGAAGCTTCGACAGGCAATTTTGCCACCACCTGCAAAAGGTGGTGACCCCTACGGGAATCGAACCCGTGTTTCAGCCGTGAAAGGGCCGCGTCCTAACCGCTAGACGAAGGGGCCGTTCGTTGTCGCCGCCGTGGCAGCGCTGCGAAGCGAGGGCGCAATTAGGCGGGACCGGCGAAAGGGTCAACCCCCTTTGCGCAAGAAAATTGCAATCTTTCTCAATCTGCCCAGGCGGCGTCCTCCAGATGCAGCTCTGCGGCGGGTCGGCTGCCCCAATCATCGATCTTCGCACGGCCCGCCACCCAGAGGCGACGGTCACGCGGCGCACCCAGAATCGCCTGACCCAGTTCCGATTCGGCCTGACGGAACGCGATCGTCTTGATCGACCGGCCATCATCGCCCGCCATGATCGCCCGCAAATGGCCATTGCCGACCACATCGGCGCGAATCACCCGCATCGGCCCGGCGGCGATCAACGGCGCGGGCCAGCCTGCGCCATAGGGGCCGCCCGCCTCGATCGCGGCGACGAAGTCGGGATTGACCCCGGCCGGCGCCAGCACCGCGTCGATCAGCAGCGCACGCTCGTCCCGCGCACGCGCGACGGCGGCCGACAGGCGATCGTCCAGGAACTCGGCCAGCGCATCGACCTTGTCGGCCATCACGGTCAGGCCCGCCGCCATCGCATGGCCGCCGCCCGCGACCAGCAGGCCGCTATCCTTGGCCGCCAGCACCGCCGCGCCCAGATCGACGCCGGAAATGGAGCGGCCCGATCCCTTGCCCACGCCATCCTCGTCCAGCGCGACGACGATGGCGGGACGGCCGGCCCGTTCCTTGAGCCGTCCGGCAACGATGCCGATGACGCCCGGATGCCAGCCCGGCCCGGCGACCAGCGCCACCGCGCGATTGTCCTGCGCCGCCAGCAAGGCCTCCGCCTGTTCCTGCACGATCGATTCGATCGCACGCCGTTCCTCGTTCAATCGATCCAGTTCGGCGGCGATTCGGGCGGCCTCGGCCGGATCTTCGGTGGTGAGCAGGCGCACCCCCAGATCCGCCTTGCCGACACGTCCACCAGCATTGATTCGCGGACCGAGCGCGAAGCCGAGGTCATGGCAGAGCGGCGCACGATTGAGGCGACTGGCATCCATCAGCGCGGCGAGGCCGATATTGCGCCGCTTGGCCATGACCTTGAGCCCCTGCGCCACGAAGGCGCGGTTGAGCCCCTTGAGCTGCGCGACGTCGGCGACGGTGCCCAGCGCAACGATGTCGAGCAATTCCATGATCGCCGGTTCCGGCCGGGTCGCGAACCAGCCGCGCGCGCGCAGCGTCCGCAGCAAGGCCGCACCGAGCAGGAAAGCCATGCCGACGGCGGCGAGATGGCCATGAACGGCCGCGCCCGCATTCTCGTCCAGCCGGTTGGGATTGACCAGGGCCAGCGCCACCGGCAGCGCCGCCGCGCATTTATGATGGTCGACGACGACGACATCGACCCCGGCGGCCTTTGCCATGTCGAGCGCCTCGAACGCCTGCGCGCCGCAATCGACGGTGACGATCAGTTGCGCGCCATCCCCCGCAAGCCGCACCAGCGCCTCGCCCGAGGGGCCATAGCCCTCCATCAGCCGGTCGGGGATATAGGGCCGGGCATCAAGGCCAATGTCGCGCAGCAACCGGATCAGCAGCGCCGCGCTGGTCGCGCCATCGACGTCATAATCGCCGAAGATGCGCACATCCTCGCCGCGCTGGACTGCATCCGCCAGCCGCTCGGCCGCCGCGTCCATGTCGCGGAACAGGCTGGGATCGGGCATGAAATGGCGGATGGTGGGATTGCGATGCGCCTCCACCCCGTCGGGCGGGCAGCCGCGCGCCAGCAGCAGCTGCGCCACCAGATCGTCAGGCTGATAGCCGGGCGAACGCGCGTCCGCCCCCAGGCCGCGCCAGCGCCAGGGCTGGCCAGTGATCGAACGGGTGATGTTGAGCGCAAATGTCATGATGCGGCTCTAGACCGGCGGGGGCAGCGATGGAAGCGCCGCGCCGCCGGGCGAAATCGTCACGCAGGCGGAACCGTCGCAAGTCATTGGGCGTATTGCCTGTTTGCCGGACATATGGGATGCCCGGTGCGAAAGGGGCATCGCAGACAGATGAAGAAGCGGCAGGCGAGATATGTTCGGCATGCGCTGGGCATGATCATGGCAGCCGCCTCTCCCCTGCCCCTGATGGCGCAGACGGTTCCGGCCAGCCCCCCCGGCACCACAACTCCCGCCGACGAAGAACCGATCCTGCCCGACGACGAGTTCAACGCGCGCCTGCCCGGCGCCGGCAGCGTCGACGACAAGGCTGATAACAAGACCCCCTTGCCCTCGATCGACGACTGGCTGGACCAGCAGATGCCGGCCCAGGGCAATGCCCAGAACGGCGCGCCGGCCAGCGGCACGGCCCCCGCGACCGGCGCCGAACTGCCCCCCGCCACCGAGCCGCCGGTCGAAACCGAACTGGCCCAGCCGTTGCCCGCGCTCGACAGCGTGACCGTGCCGGAAAATGTCGCCGATGATGACAGCGATGAAAAGACGCCCGAGGTCCGCTACGCGACCCAGCTCGACGGGTTCGGCAAGACCGGTCTGGAGGATGAGTTCCGCGCCGCGTCCGCCTTGCTGGACGGCAAGGGCAAGGCCGAGACCGCATCGATGGTGCAGCAGCGCGCCCAGGCCGACGAGCAACTGGCGGTGCGGCTGTTCCATTCGGAGGGCTATTATGATGCGACCGCCCTCGCCTCGCTCGACCAGCAGCAGGATGGCACGCTGAAGGCGATCCTGTCGGTGACGCCGGGCAAGCGCTACAAGATTGGCGAGATCGTCATCCATGCGCCCGAGACGATCCCGCCCGGCCTGATCCGCGACAGCCTGACCTTGAAGACCGGCGACTATATCGTCGCCACTGCGGTCGAGGCGGCAGAGGCCAATGTCGCGCTCAAGCTGCCGGAACAGGGCTACGCCTTCGCCAGGATCGGCGACCGCGACATCCTGCTCGATCCCGCGACCGTGACCGGCGACTATACCCTTCCGGTCGAGCCGGGTCCGCGCGGCACATTCCGCACCATCACCACCAGCGGCGAGAAGCAGGCGTTCGGCGCCGACCATATGGCGGTGATCGCCCGCTTTGACAAAGGCGACCTCTATGACAGCCGCAAGGTCGACGATCTGCGCAAGGCGCTGGTCGCGACCGGCCTGTTCGCCAGCGTCGCGGTCGATCCGGTCCAGACCGGCGAGCCCGGCCCGGATGGCACCGAATATGTCGACCTGCATGTCGATCAGGAAGCCGGCCCGGCCCGGCGGCTGGCCGGCGAACTGGGCTATGGCACCGGACAGGGCTTCCGCGCCGAAGGCAGCTGGACCCATCGCAACCTGTTCCCGCCCGAAGGCGCCCTGATCGCCAGCGTCATCGCCGGCACCCAGGAACAGGGCGTATCGGGCACCTTCCGCCGGTCCAATGCGGGCAAGCGCGACAAGACCTTCCAGGCGGGCGCCGGCGTCAACCACCAGAAATATGACGCCTATGAAGCCTTCACCCTGGGCCTCAACGCCAGCTGGTCGCGCCAGTCGACACCGATCTTCCAGAAGCGCTGGACCTATAGCTATGGCGGCGAAATCCTGCTTTCGAACGAAAATACCACGATCGACGAAAGCGGCGAAAACAAGCGGCTGACCTATTTCATCGGCGCCCTGCCGGTGCAGGTCGGCTATGACCGCTCCAACGACCTGCTCAACCCCACCAGCGGCTTCCGCGCCAATCTGCGCGTGTCGCCCGAAGCGTCGTTGCAGGGCAATGTCTCGCCCTATGTCCGCGCCAGTTTCGACCTGGCCGGCTATTATCCGATTTCCGACAGTTTCGTGCTGGCGGCGCGGACCAAGATCGGCACGATCAACGGCGTCGCCCGCGACGATGTCGCCCCTTCGCGGCGCATCTATGCCGGCGGTGGCGGGTCGGTGCGCGGCTATGGCTATCAGGAACTGGGGCCAAAGGACGCGAACAATGATCCGATCGGCGGCCGATCGGTCAATGAATTCGCGGTCGAGGGCCGCTATCGCTTCGGCAATTACGGCGTCGTCGCCTTCGTCGATGCGGGCCAGGTCTATGAAAGCCAGATCCCGCAATTTTCCGACATCCGCTATGGCGTGGGCCTGGGCGGACGTTTCTACACCAATTTCGGCCCCTTCCGCGCAGATATAGCCATGCCGATCAACCGCCAGCCCGGCGAATCCAAATTCGCCCTCTACATCGGTATCGGACAGGCCTTCTGATGGCGGAAAATACCCCTCCCCCCGCGCCCGAAGCGACCGAGACCGTGGTGATCCGCCAGGGCCGCCCGCTGTGGCAGAAGATCGCCATCGGCCTGGCCGGCCTGATCGTCGGGCTGGTGGCGCTGGTCGCGGGCCTGCTGCTGTTCCTAGACACCCAGCCGGGCAAGAGCTTCCTCATCAAGCAGATCGTCGCGCTCAAGATGGAATCGGGCATGGGGATCGAAGTCGGCCGGATCGAGGGATCGATCTATAGCGACATGACCATCCACGACCTGATCCTGCGCGATCCCAAGGGCGTGTTCGCGGTCAGCCCCAGGGTCCATGTCGTCTGGCGCCCGTTCCGCTATCTGCAAAATCACATCTCGGTCCAGAATCTGGAAAGCCCGCTGGTGGTGCTGGCGCGCAGCCCGCAATTCAACCAGACCCCGACCGATCCCAATGCGCCGATCCTGCCCGACCTCGACATCGACGTCGACCGGATGCGCCTCGACCGTTTCCTGCTCGCCAAGCCGGTGATCGGCCAGAAGCGCGAGATCGCGATCGACAGCGTCGTTCATATCGCCGACGGCCGTGCCCAGCTGTCCGCCAATGCGGTGGTCGACAGCGGCGATCGGCTACAGGCGAAGCTGGACGCGGTGACGGCACAGAATCGCCTGGCGATGAGCGGGACGCTGACCGCGCCCAAGGGCGGCGTGATCGCGGCGATGAGCGGCCTGCCCGACGGCATGACCGCCTCGCTCGACGGCAAGGGCACCTGGCAGGCCTGGAACGGCAAGCTGATCGCCACCACGCCCAGGGGCGAACTGGCCAATATCGCGCTCGCCGCCCGCGACGGCAGCTTCACCGCCAAGGGGCCGCTGCGCCCCGGCCTCGTCTATGGCGACATTGCCGACCGGCTGACCCGGCCGCAGCTCGACGTCGACCTGTTCGCCGGCCTCAACGAACGGCGCGTGAACCTCAAGGGATCGCTGCGCTCACCCGCCATGTCGGCCGATGCGCAGGGTCTGGTGGACCTGGGCAAGAGCACATTCAGCGCGCTCAAGATCAACGCCGCGCTGCTGCAACCGGGCGCCTTCATGGACAAGGTGAAGGGCAAGGATGTCCGTGCCTCGATCATCCTCGACGGGCCGATGGCGACGCCCTTCATCGATTATGACATCAGCGCCACGTCCCTCGCCTTCGACGCCACCGGCATCGAGAATCTGAAGGCCAGCGGCCGCGCCGTGATCGACGCCGACCGCATCCGCATCCCGGTCAATGCGACGGCCAAGCGCGTCACCGGCCTCAATGCGGCGGCCGGCGGCCTGATGACCAATTTGCGGGTGAAGGGCGATTTTGCCTATGCCGGCGGCAAGCTGATCAGCGACAATCTCAAGCTAGACAGCGACAAGATCGACGCCACCGCCATCGTCCTCGCCGATCTCGACAACGCCATCTATCGCGGCGCGCTCAAGGGCCGGGTCAATGATTATCGGATCGACGGCGTCGGCATCGTCAACCTCAACACCGACGTCAAGCTGATCCCCGGTCCCAAGGGCGGCTTCGGCCTGTCGGGCATGTTCGGCGTGCGCACCGCGCGCTGGGAAAATGCCTCGGTCCGCGACTTCCTGGGCGGCAATGCGGTGATGTCCGGCCGGATCGGCATGACGCCGGAGGGCAGGTTCACGCTGGCGGGGCTCAAGGGCGCCGCACCCAATTTCCAGATCAAGTCCGGTTCGGGCAGCTATGACACCAACGGCCAGCTCGCCTTCGACACCGAAGCCTATTCGAAACAATATGGCCCGCTGTTCCTGACCGTGCGCGGCACGGCGGACCGGCCGCAGGCGGTGCTGCGCGCGCCGCGTCCCAATGTCGGCGTGCAGCTGACCGATGTCGTCGCCAAGCTGAATGGCGAACCGGCCGGCTATCGCCTCGATGCCACCGGCGGATCGCCCTATGGCCCCTTCTTCGCCAATGTGCTGATCCGCACCGCACAAGGCCCGCTGACGATCGACGTGACCAAGGCGCGCTTCGCCGGGGTCGACATGAATGGCCGCATCCAGCAGTCCAATGCTGGCCCCTTCACCGGCCAGCTGGCGATGAACGGGTCGGGCATCACCGGCGCGGTGAAGCTCAATGCCGTGGGCAAGCTGCAGGGTGTCGACGTCAACGCCACCGCCAGCAATGCCAAGCTGCCGGGCGAGGCCGACATCGTCATCGGCCGTGCCGTCGTCACCGCCTCCATGCTGCTGAGCGACCAGCCCAAGGTGATCGCCGACGTGCAGATTGCGAACGCCGCCTATGGCGACTATGTCGTGCGCAAGGCGCGGGCGAAGCTTGATTATCAGGGCGGGCGGGGCAAGGCCCAGCTGGTCGCCGACGGCTCCAGCGGCGTGCCCTTCTCGGTCGCGGTCAACGCCGCGCTGCGCCCCGACCTCTATGCCGTCGCGTTGCAGGGCAAGGCCAGCAATGTCGATTTCCGCCTGAACCAACCGGCGATCATCCGCGCAGAAAAAACCGGCTATCGGCTTGAACCGGTTAGTCTGGTGCTGCCGCAGGGCAAGGTCGATCTGGCCGGCCATTTCGGCACGGACACGACGCTGCAGGCCCGGTTCAAGGATTTCGACCTCGCCATCGCCAATGTCGCCAATCCGGGCCTGGGCATTGGCGGCAAGGCGACCGGCATGGTCGATTACAGCCAGAGCGGGACCGCCTTCCCGACCGCGACCACGCGCCTGGCGATCAGCGATTTCCGCCGGTCGAGTCTCGCCGCCGTGTCCGACGCGGTGTCGATGAATGTCGAGGGCAAGCTGTCCGCCGCCGGCGGCGACATGCGCGGCCTCATCCGCAAGGGCAACAGCACGATCGGCCGCTTCGTCGCCACCATGGCCCCGCCGGGACCGGGCGCCAACTGGTCGGAACAGCTGATGGCTGCGCCGCTGGGCGGCGGCATCCGTTATGCCGGCCCGGCCGACGTGCTCTTCTCCTTCGCCGGCCTTGCCGATCAGCGGCTGAGCGGCGGCATCGCGGTCGCCGCCGATTTCGGCGGCCGGCTGACCGCGCCGCAACTCAACGGCCTGGTCCGCGCCAATGCGCTGACCTATGACAATACGAGCTTCGGCACCCGCGTCACCCAGATGAAGCTCGACGGCCGCTTCACCAACGACCGACTCGACATTCGCGACTTTTCCGGCCGCGCCGGCAACGGCACCGTGCAGGCCAGCGGCACTGTCGGCCTGGCCGCCGACAGCGGCTTCCCGATGAACATCGCGGTCAAGATGGACCATGCCCGCCTCGCCCGCAGCGAAGCGATCACCAGCGTGGTCAGCGGCACCCTCGCTATCACCAACAGCGCGGAAAATGGCGGCCTGATCAAGGGCGACCTGTCGCTGCCCGAGACCCGCTATCGCGTCGCCTGGCAGGGCGGCACCGAGATTCGCGAATTGCAGGGCGTTCGCCGCAAGGGCGAGGGCCAGGATGTGCTGGCCCAGCGCATCGCCGACCGCAAGGCCGCCGCGGCATCGCCGACCAACTGGAAGCTCGACATCCGCCTGCGCGCCGACAACCAGATCTATGTCACCGGCATGGGCCTCGATTCCGAATGGAAGACCGACATGCGCGTCACCGGCACCGCGACCAAGCCGCGCGTGAGCGGCAAGATCGAGGTGATCCGCGGCCGCTACAGCTTCTCGGGCCATCAGTTCGACCTGGATCAGGGCGTCATCACCTTCAACGGCGACATGATGAACCCGACGCTGGCGATCAAGGCGCTGACCGAGATTGACGATGTCAGCGCCGGCATCGCCGTCGCCGGCACCGCGCAGCAGCCGGACATCACCTTCGTGTCGACGCCGACATTGCCGCAGGACGAGATTCTCTCGCGCATCCTGTTCGGTGACAATGTCGCCAATCTGTCCGCCACCCAGGCGATCCAGTTGGCGGCCGCGCTCAACGGCCTGCGCGGCGGCAGTGGCGGTCTCAACCCAATGGGCAAGCTGCAGGGCGCGTCCGGCCTCGACCGGATCGGCATTGTCGGCGGTGACGAGGATACCGGGCGCGGCACGTCGCTCGCCGTCGGCCAGCATATCTCCAACAATATCTATGTGGAGGTGGTGACGGACTCGAAGGGCTTTACCGCGACCCAACTGGAAGTCGCCCTGTCGAAGACGCTGAGCATCCTGTCGAAGACCGGCACCAATGCGGGATCTTCCGCCGCACTTCGTTATTCCAGGGACTATTGATCCGGCGCCAGGGTGGCGCCGCCATAACAGGAGAATATGTGCCCTTCGCCCCGTCGCTCTCCCGCCCGATCATCTGTGCCGTCGCCCTCTCCGCAGCGCCGGCCGCGCTGGCGGAAACCCCGCGTGAACTGCTGACCACGGCGGCTTTCCAGACCAGCGACAAGGCGCGGGCGCTGAGCCTCATCGGTCAGGCCATCAGCGCTGCCGACCGCATATTGATGACCGCCCCCAATGATCATGAGGCGGTGCTGCAACGCGCGGTCGCGATCGGCTATCGCGCCAAGCTGACCCGCAGCCGAGCCGATGCGCGCAGCTCGCTTTCCGCGTTCGAGGCGCTCGCCGCGCGCAACCCGCGCGATGCTGAGGCACAGATGGTGATCGCCGGCTGGCATCTCGACGCGATCGACCAGCTCGGCAGCTTCATCGCCCGCACCGTGCTGGGCGCGAAGGAACAGGTGGGCGAGGCCGCCCTGGGCAAGGCGGTGGCGCTGGGCGGCAACCGCGCCTTCTATCCGGGCCTGGCCGCATTGATGCGCATCCGCGCCGATCATAATGATGTCGCCGGCGCGCTGGCGCTGGCCGAACGGGCGGCCAATGCCCCCGCCCCCGCCCCGCTCGACCAGTTGATGAAGCGCAATGCCGCCGCCATCCTGCCCGCGCTGCGCGCCGGCAATGGCAAGGCGGCCGCCGCCCAGGCGCGCAAGCTGCTGCCGTTCGGGAAGCTGCCGGAATAGCGCGACAGCGGCCTGCAGCATCGGCAGGATGACATCTTGTCGAATCTCTCCTGAAGGATGGCCATGCGTCTCGCGATCGAAGCGACCCTCGACTATGAATTTTCCGGGCCGACCGACGTATTGATGGCCGTCGAGGCCGCCGCCATGGCCGACCAGCGCATCGTCGAACAATCGCACATCATCGACAATGCCGGGCCGCTGACCAATTTGATGGGCGGCAGCGCAATCGGCCGGCGCACCTGGACGCGCAGCGGCACCGGGCGAATGCTCAGCCGCTACAGGGCGCTGGTCGATGTCGATCGGCCCGCGCCCGATCTTTTCCAGCTACAACGCTCGCCGCTGCCCAGCCTGCCGCAGGATGTGCTGCCCTTCATCTGGCCCAGCCGCTATTGCGAGGCGGACCGTTTCGTCAGCTTCGTCTGCGGCCATTTCGAGGGGCTGGACGGCGGCCCGCTGGTGCAGGCGCTGGTCGGCTGGGTGCATGACAATCTGCAATATGTGCCCGGCAGTTCGGACATCACCACCACCGCCGCCGATACCTTCGTCGCCCAGCGTGGCGTGTGCCGCGACTTCGCGCACCTCACCGCCGCGCTGATCCGCGCGCGCGACATTCCCGCCCGGCTCGTATCGGTCTATGCCGCCGATCTCGACCCGCCCGATTTCCACGCGGTGGTGGAGGTGTGGCTCGACGGCGCCTGGCATATGGTCGACGCGACGGGGTTGGCCCCGATCGAGGGCATGGTGCGCATTGCCGTCGGCCGCGACGCCACCGACATCGCCTTCATGACTATCTTCGGCAGCGCCCAGATGAACGAACAAGCGATCCATGTGACGCGGGTGGAAGAACCCGGAGACGTTACGGCCCCTTGACCCCGGCCCTGCCGCCCGCCTAGCCTATACTCAGACAAATTGAGAAAGGGGATGGCATGGGTGTGCAGCTTTCGGGACGAGCCTGGATGCGGACGCGGCGGGCACTGCTGGCGGCGACGGCGGGCCTGCTCGCCGGCCTTGCCGGCGCATCGGCCCCGGCAGCTGCGCCCGGCGACAGTGCCGTCCTGACCGTCGACACCGGCAAGCCCGGCGCCACCATCGATCCCAATATCTATGGCCAGTTCGTCGAGCATCTGGGCCGCGGCGTCTATGAGGGCATATGGGTCGGGCCGGACAGTCCCATCCCCAATGTGCGCGGCATCCGCAGCGATGTGGTCGCCGCGCTGCGCCAGGTAAAGGTGCCGGTGATCCGCTGGCCGGGCGGCTGCTTTGCCGATGGCTATCATTGGCGCGACGGCATCGGCCCGGCCGCACAGCGCCCCGCCGGCATCAACGCCGCCTGGGACAAGTCGGCCGAAACCAATGCGTTCGGCACCCATGAATATATGGATTTCCTGGACCAGATCGGCGCCAAGGCCTTCGTGTCGGTCAATGTCGGATCGGGCAGCGTGCGCGAGGCGGACGACTGGATGCGCTATATGACCGCGCCGGCCGACAGCCAGCCGGGCAAGGAACGCGCCGCCAATGGTCATGCCGCGCCCTGGGCCGTGCCCTTCGTCGGCGTCGGCAACGAAAGCTGGGGCTGTGGCGGCAACATGACCGCCGACACCTATGCCACCGCCTTCCGCCATTATGCCGCCTTCCTGCGCGCCTATTCGGGCGAGCGGGCAAAGCTGATCGCGGTGGGCGCGGATACCGACGATTATGAATGGACCGAAAAGGTCATGGCGCAGGCGATGAAATGGCGCCCCAATCCCACGCCGCTCGCCTATAACACCGAACGCCCGCTGATGTGGGGCCTGTCGCTCCATTTCTACAGCTTCGCCGGCAATGACTGGCGCAACAAGGGGCGCAATATCGGGTTCGGCACCGACCAATGGGCCTCCGCGCTGGCCCGCGCCCATCTGACCGACGAACTGATCCGCCGCCATGCCGCGATCATGGACCGCTATGATCCGAAAAAGCAGGTGGCGATCGCGGTCGATGAATGGGGCGCCTGGTTCGACAGCGAGAAGGACGCACCCTCGCAACTCTATCTCGAAAGCACGCTGCGCGACGCGGTGATTGCGGGGATGAGCCTCAACATCTTCAACAATCATGCCGACCGGGTGCGCATGGCCAATGTCGCGCAGATGGTGAATGTCATCCAGTCGCTGGTGCTGACCCAGGGCGCGAAGATGGTGGTGACGCCGACCTGGCATGTGTTCGACCTCTACAAGGTCCACCAGAATTCGACGATGATCCCGGTCGATGTGCAGGCGCCCGACTACGTCGAGGGCGCGGTGCGGCTGCCGGGGCTCAGCGTGTCGGCGTCGAAGGATGCGGCGGGCGCGCTGCACCTCAGCATCGTCAATCTCGACCCCGCCGCCGCCCGGCCGGTGCGCATCGACCTGAAGGGCGGCGCCTGGCGCAAGGCGAGCGCCCGGACGCTGACCGCCGCGACCATCGACACCCGCATCCGCTTCGAGGGCGCCGATCCCTTCGTGCCCGGCCCGCTGCCGGCGCGGCTGGCGCAGGGTCAGGTGGCGCTGACCCTACCGTCCAAGTCGGTGACATTGGTGACGGTGGAGTAAGCCTCCACATCCGTTCGCTTCGAGCGTGTCGAGAAGCGGGAAGCACTACGGTTTCTCGACTTGGCTCGAAACGAACGGAGACGGGGAAGTTTATCCCTCGGCCGCCTTCAGCCGCCCGGCCGCATCGTCGAACGCCGCCCAGCTGATCTGGGCCAGGCTGGCGCCGATGCTGCAACGACGCACGCCCAGCGCCGCCAGCGCGGCGATGCCGGCCGCGTCATAGTCATGGATGACGACATTGACCGGCCTGGGCGCGACCGCCGCGACCAGTTCGGCGACGGCGCCATGGTCCAGCAGGAAAGGCACGAACAGGCAGTCGGCCCCCGCCTCCGCATAGGCGACGGCGCGGGCGATGCTCTCGCTCGGCGTCATGCCGGGCACGCGGAAATTCTCGCTGCGCCCGACCAGCATCAGCGCCGGATCGACCCGGTCGATCGCCTCGCGCGCGGCCGCGATCCGCTCCACCGCCAGCGGCAGGTCATATAGCGCGCTGCCCGACCAGTCCTCGATCGACAGGGCCGCAATGCCGGTCTGCGCCGCCAGCGTCACATTGGCGGCGACATCCTCGGGCGCGTCGGCAAAGCCATTCTCGAAATCGGCGTTGACCGGCAGGTCGGTCGCCGCGACCAGCATCTCCAGATGCGCCAGCACCGCGTCGCGGCCCAGTTCGCCATCATCCTTGCCCGCCGCCCAGGCCGCGCCGGCACTGGTCGACGCGATCGCGCGAAAGCCCTTCTTCGCCAGCCGCATCGCGCTGCCCGCGTCCCACGCATTGGGCAGCAGGAAAAAGCCATCCTGATGCAGGGCACGGAAATCGGCGCGTTTGCGGGCGGTGTCGGTCATCAGGAAATCCTTCTTTGTCCTCTGGATTGGCAAGCGGATTGACTCGGGCAGCCAATGGCGTGAAATAAGAACATATCAGGAACAAATGCAATGAGCGAGTCGATCAAAAGTCTCGCCGCGCTGAAGCGGCATATCGCGGCGCTGGACCGGACGCCAGCGCCGACGGTCGGCTGTGCCCGGCTTGCGACCGGTCATGCCGGGCTGGATGCGGCGCTCGACGGCGGCCTCCTGCGCGGGCGGGTGCATGAACTGTTCGGCGCGGCGGAGGAGGAAGGGGCGGCGGCCGGCCTGGCGCTGATCCTCGCCCGGCTGGCGGCGGATGACGCGCCGCTGCTCTGGCTGCGCACCACCGCATCGGCCAGGGCCGGCGGATCGCCCTATGGCCCCGGCCTCGCCGCGCTGGGGTTGAACCCGGCACGCTTGCTGATCGGGCTGATGGCCGATGACGCGATGCTGTTGCGCGCGGCGGTGGAGGGGCTGCGCTGCCCCGCGCTCGGCGCGCTGCTGATCGAATTGCGCGGGCGCGCCCCGCTGCTCGACCTCACCGCCAGCCGGCGGCTGGCGCTGGCAGCCGAACAATCGGGCGTCACCGCCTTCCTGCTGCGGGTCGGCGGCGATCCGGTGCCCAGCGCGGCCGAAACCCGCTGGCAGGTGGCGGCCGCCCCATCCGATCCGCTGCCCGGCAATGCGCCGGGGCACAGTGCCTTCGCCCTCAGCCTGCTGCGGCGACGGGCGGGGCCGGACGGGCTGGCCTGGCGGCTGATATGGGATGGCGAAAAGGGGGCTTTTGGAGACGGACGGCATGAACGCCATGAGCATGGACAGGACGGACAGCAGGGCGGCGCGCCGCTATCTGGCGCTCTGGTTCCCCTTCCTGCCGATCGATCGGCTGCGGATCGCGCGGCCTGACCTCTGGGCCGCGCAGGGCGATGCGCCCGCGGTGGTGGTGGAAAATGTCCGCGGCGCGATGCGGCTCGCGACGCTGGATGCCGATGCGCTGGCGGCGGGCCTCACCGCCGGCATGACGCTGGCCGATGCGCGCGCCCGCGAGCCGGAGCTGCGCGTGTTCGAGGCCGATCCCCATGGCGACCAGGACTGGCTGGAGCGCCTGTGCGACGGTTGCGCCCGTTACACCCCCAATGCCGCGCTCGATTCCGGCCATGGCCTGATGCTCGACATCAGCGGCTGCGGCCATCTGTGGGATGGCGAGGCGGAACTGGCGCAGGCCGCGACCGACCGGCTGGAACGGCATGGCATGCGTGTGCGCCACGCCATCGCCGCATCGCCCGAGGCCGCCCATGCGCTCGCCCGTTTCCCCGCCGCCCCCGCGCCGGACGAGGATGCGGCGGTGCGCCGCCTGCCGGTCGAGGCGCTGGAGCTGGAGGCGGAGAGCGCGGTGGCGCTGCGCCGGGCGGGACTGCGCACCGTCGGCGATCTCGCCGCGCGCCCGGCCGCCGCGCTCGCCGCCCGCTTCGGTGAGGAGGCTGTGGACGCGCTCCATGCGCTGCTGGGCCTGGGCCATCGCCCGCTTGCCCCGCGCCGTCCGCGCCCGGCGATCCGCGTCGAACGGCGCTTTGCCGAACCGATGGGCAGCAGCGCCCATGCGATCAAGGTCGTGGCGGAGATGGCAGCGGAAGCGGGCGAACAACTGGCCGAGCGCGGCCAGGGCGGCCGCCGGTTCGAGGCCGTCTTCTTCCGCAGCGACGGCCTTGCCTTCCCGATCCGGGTCGAAACCAGCCTGCCGATCCGTGATGCGCCCGCGATCATGCGCCTGTTCCAGGAACGGATCGACAGCCTGTCCGATCCGCTCGATCCCGGCTTCGGCTTCGACATGCTGCGCCTCACCGTGCCGCGCGCCGATCCGATGGCGCCGACCCAGCTCGCGCTCGAAGGGGGCGAGGCGCGCAAGAGCGAGGGCGTGGAGGCGCTGGTCGATCGCCTGTCGATCCGCGCCGGGCGCGCGCGCATCCAGCGGCTGGAACCACGCGACAGCCATATTCCCGAACAGGCGCAGCTGGCGCTGCCGGCGGTCGAGCATCGCGCGCCCGAAGGCTGGGCGCCGGTCGGCGATCCCGGCGACCCGCCGATGCGCCCGCTCCATCTGTTCGATCCGCCCCAGCCGATCGATGTCGTGGCGGAAGTGCCCGACGGCCCGCCCCACCGTTTCCGTTGGCGCCGCACCCTGCATGAAGTCACCCGGTTCGAAGGGCCGGAACGGATTGCGCCGCAATGGTGGCAGGCCCGGGACGGCGCGATCGAGGGCGAAAGCACCGGCCGCACCCGCGACTATTACCGAGTCGAGGATGCGCGCGGCCGCCGCTACTGGATTTTCCGCCACGGCCTTTATGGCGCGGAAACGGTCCATCCCGGCTGGTATATCCACGGCCTGTTCGCATGAGCGGCCGGCGCCCTCCGCCCGATCCCGCAAAACCCCGATCGATCGACCGGCGCGAATTGAACGCGATCGAAGCAGCCCGAGAAAAAACAAAACCCGCCCCGCCGCGCCCGGCATCGGCCGAGCCGCCCTTCGCCGAGCTGGTCTCGATCAGCAATTACAGCTTCCTTCATGGCGCATCCCATCCCGCCGATCTGGTGGGAGAAGCAATCGCCCTGGGCCTCAAGGCCATCGGCCTTGCCGATCGTAACAGCGTCGCCGGAGCGGTCCGCGCCTATGTCGCGCTGCGCGACGCGCCAGAAAAAGCACGAGCCGAGTTGCTGGAAGGGAAGAAAGCACGCGGCGAACCGGAACGGCTGACGCCCGAAGAGGAAGCCGGCTGCGAAACCGACCTGCGCTTGATCGTCGGCGCCCGGCTGGTCTTTGTCGACGGCACTCCCGACATCATCGTCTATCCCGCATCGCGGCAAGGCTGGGGGAAGCTGACCCGATTGCTGACCAAGGGCAATATCAAGGCGATCAAGGGCGACTGCATCCTGCATTTTGCCGACCTGCTCGATTATCTCGACGACTGGCGGATGATCATCCTGCCCTTGTCGACGGCGCAGGCGCAGCAGGAGCATGACGCCCCGCCCGATTACGCCTTCGAGGATGAGGCTATCCCCGTGCCATCTCGGCATTTGCGGCTGGTCCCGCCCGCCTCGCCACCCAGTTGGCAGGAGGCCGCGCGGCAATTGCAGGACAGGATCCCGGGTCGCGTCTGGCTGGGGCTGTCGATGCGCTATCAGGGGCGGGACGCCCGGCATGTGGCGATGATGCAGGCGGTATCACGCGACATCGGGATCCCACTGATCGCGACGAACGATATTCTCTATGCGACGTCCGGCACTCGTCCCCTCCAGGACGTGCTGACCTGTATCCGTGAAGGAGTAACGCTCAAGACGGCAGGCACCCGATTGCAGGCCAATGCCGAACGGCACATGAAATCACCGACGGAGATGGCCCGGCTGTTTGCCGTCTGCCCCGATGCCTTGGCCGAGACGATCCGCTTCATCGACGGGATCGACTTCACGCTGAAGAATCTCGCCTATGAATATCCGCATGAGCCGGTGCCGGCGGGCTGGTCGCCGGACGCCTGGCTGGAGGATATGGTGCGCCGGCGCGCCCGGCGGCGCTATGGCCGCCAGCTTCCGCCCAAGGTGCGCGCGCTCATAGGTCAGGAATTGCGCCTTATCCGGCGCCAGAACTACGCCTATTATTTCCTGACCGTGCATGATCTTGTGCGCTTCGCCCGCGCGCAGAAGCCGCCAATCCTGTGCCAGGGACGCGGATCGGCCGCCAATTCCATCGTCTGCTTCCTGCTCGGGGTCACGTCGATCGATCCGATGGAGCATGACCTGCTCTTTTCCCGCTTCGTGTCGGAGGAGCGCAACGAGCCGCCCGATATCGACGTCGATTTCGAACATGAGCGGCGCGAGGAGGTGATGCAATATATCTATCGCCGCTATGGCCGGGCCCGTGCCGGCATCGCGGCGACCGTCATCCATTATCGCTCGCGCAGCGCGCTGCGCGAAGTCGCCAAGGTGTTGGGCCTCAGCGAAGATGTGGTGATGCGCCTTTCGGCAACCGTGTGGGGCAGCTATTCGGGCGATCTGGGCGATGCCCGCTTCGTGGATGCCGGCTTTGCCCTCGACAATGGCGAGATCCAGCGGTTGCGCACCCTGGTCCAGCAATTGATCAAGGCGCCTTTCCCCCGTCATCTGTCCCAGCATGTCGGCGGCTTCGTCCTGACCCAGGATCGGCTGGACGAGACCGTGCCGATCCACAATGCGGCCATGGCCGACCGCAGTTTCATCGAATGGGACAAGGATGATATCGACGCGCTGAACCTGATGAAGGTTGATGTGCTAGCGCTGGGGATGCTCAGTTGCATTCGCCGGGCCTATGCGCTGATGAACCAGCACGGACTGGGTCGCCACGACCTGACCGTTGATCTGCAATCCAGGGATCCGGCCGTCTATGACATGCTCTGCAAGGGCGACAGTATCGGTGTCTTCCAGGTCGAGAGCCGGGCGCAGATCAACATGTTGCCGCGTCTCAAACCGCGCAGCCTTTATGACCTGACGGTGCAGGTGGCGATCGTGCGGCCGGGGCCGATCGAAGGGGATATGGTGCATCCCTATCTGCGACGGCGGTGCGGCGAGGAGAAGGTCGACTATCCCAGCCCCGGTACCGACTTCGGCCCGCCAGACGAGTTGGAGAAGTTGCTCAAGGACACTTATGGCGTCCCCCTGTTCCAGGAACAGGCGATGAAGCTGGCCATCGTCGCGGCCGGTTTTTCCTCATCCGAAGCCAACCAGCTCCGCCGCGCCATGGCGACCTTCCGCAATGTCGGCACCATCCATCATTTCCGCGAGAAGATGATCAACGGCATGACCGCGCGCGGTTATGAGGCGGAGTTTGCTGCGCGCTGCTTCAAGCAGATCGAAGGGTTCGGCAGCTATGGCTTTCCCGAAAGCCATGCGCTGTCCTTCGCCCGGCTGGTCTATGTCTCGGCCTGGATCAAATGCCACCAGCCCGCCATCTTCGCCTGCGCCCTGCTCAATTCCCAGCCGATGGGCTTCTATGCCCCGGCCCAGCTGGTCCGCGACGCGCGCGAGCATGGCGTCGCCATCCATGATGTCGACGTCAATATGAGCGGCTGGGACAATGGCCTGGAACCGCTGTTGCGCAGCCGCCACGCAGACAAGGGCGAAGGCACCGGCCGGGCGCTGGCGCTGCGGCTTGGCCTGCGCCAGGTCGATGGCTTCCGCGAACAATGGGCAGCACAGATGGCGGACGCACGGGCGCAGGGCGGCCTCTTCACCAGTATCGAGGATATGGCCCGGCGCGCCGGCCTGCCCGCGCGGGCGCTGCGGCTGCTGGCCGATGCCGATGCCTGCCGCTCGCTGGGGCAGGATCGGCGCACCGCTTTATGGGAGGCGCGGCGCACTCCGTCAGACGAACTGCCCCTGTTCGCCGCCGCCCGCCGGCACGATCGCGCCGCGCGCGAACTGGGGGAGGAGGCCGATGCGATGCTGCCCGCCATGCCGCTCGCCGAACAGGTGATGGACGATTATGCGGTGACGCGGCTGTCGCTCAAGGGCCATCCGATGCAGTTTCTGCGCCCGGTCTTCGCGGCCGAAGGTGTGCTGAGCTGCGCCCAGACCAGCGCGGCGAAGAATGGCGCGCGCGTCCGCACCGCCGGCCTGGTGCTGGTGCGCCAGCGGCCGGGCAAGGGCAATGCGGTTTTCCTCACCATTGAGGATGAGACCGGCATCGCCAATATTCTGCTTTGGGCGCGTCTGTTCGAGTTGCAGCGCCGCCCGGTCATGGCCAGCCGTCTGATGCTGGTCGAGGGCGAGGTGCAGCGCAGCAAGGAGGGCGTCGTCCATCTGATGGCGAGCCGCATCCATGACCGCACCGCCGACCTCAACCGATTGTCGCAATCCGGACCGCCGAAACAGGCCGCCCCCGCCGCCCGTCACCCCCGCGACGTGCGCATCCTGCCAAAATCGCGGGATTTTCACTGAGATTGAGGGCGTTGATGTTGTTTGGACGCAAAAGAGCCGCCTTGGGAATGATCCGAGGCGGCGTGTGTGCGGTGCTGGTGTGTATGGTTGCGGGAGTAGGATTTGAACCTACGACCTTCAGGTTATGAGCCTGACGAGCTACCGGGCTGCTCCATCCCGCGACACTGGGCTTTTGTGGCCCTGATAAGCAAAAAAGGGCGGCTTTTGGCCGCCCTGTTTTGTAACATTGTGATGGGTTTTTGATCCGTTGCTATGCGCGTGCTTCAATGCCTGGCGACGCCCTACTCTTCCAGTGCTTGAGCAATAGTACCATCGGCGCAGACTGGTTTCACGGCCGAGTTCGGGATGGGATCGGGTGGGTCACAGACGCTATGGTCACCAAGCAATGAAGCAGGCGCATAACTGCGGGTTTTTAATCGATACCGTGCACAATTTTGAGTGTTTGATGTTCGTATATCTGGGCTGGCTTAAAACCACGCCATCAGCGTCTTAGCTGTTTCCAGCATTGTCGTTGATGGTGGGACTCTTAAGCGCGAACAGAGCAATTAGGACTGGTTAGCTCCATGCGTTACCGCACTTCCACATCCAGCCTATCAACGTCGTGGTCTACGACGGCTCGATGAAATCTTATCTTGAGGGAGGCTTCCCGCTTAGATGCTTTCAGCGGTTATCCCGTCCATACATAGCTACCCTGCTGCGCCACTGGCGTGACGACAGGTACACCAGAGGTATGTTCAACCCGGTCCTCTCGTACTAGGGTCAACTCCTCTCAAATTTCGACGCCCACGGCAGATAGGGACCAAACTGTCTCGCGACGTTCTGAACCCAGCTCACGTACCACTTTAATTGGCGAACAGCCAAACCCTTGGGACCTGCTCCAGCCCCAGGATGTGATGAGCCGACATCGAGGTGCCAAACGATTCCGTCGATATGAGCTCTTGGGAATCATCAGCCTGTTATCCCCGGCGTACCTTTTATCCGTTGAGCGATGGCCCTTCCACGAGGGACCACCGGATCACTATGACCGACTTTCGTCTCTGCTCGACTTGTCAGTCTCGCAGTCAGGCGGGCTTATGCCATTGCACTCTAACAGACGGTTTCCAACCGTCCTGAGCCCACCATCGCGCGCCTCCGTTACTCTTTAGGAGGCGACCGCCCCAGTCAAACTACCCGCCACAGAGGGTCCCTGCACCGGATAACGGTGCGAGGTTAGACATCAGAAAACAACAGGGTGGTATTTCACCTATGGCTCCACATCAACTGGCGTCAATGCTTCAAAGCCTCCCACCTATGCTACACAGTTCTTTCCTAATGCCACTCTGAAGCTGCAGTAAAGGTGCACGGGGTCTTTCCGTCTAACCGCGGGTACTCCGCATCTTCACGGAGAATTCAATTTCGCTGAGCATATCCTGGAGACAGTGGGGAAGTCGTTACGCCATTCGTGCAGGTCGGAACTTACCCGACAAGGAATTTCGCTACCTTAGGACCGTTATAGTTACGGCCGCCGTTTACCTGGGCTTCAATTCAGAGCTTGCACTCCTCCTCTTAACCTTCAGGCACCGGGCAGGCGTCAGGCCCTATACGTCGTCTTGAAGCCGACTTAGCAGAGCCCTGTGTTTTTGCTAAACAGTCGCTACCCCCTGGCCTGTGCCCCCCATCAAAAGTTGCCTTAAGATGGGGCCTCCTTCTTCCGAAGGTACGGAGGCAATTTGCCGAGTTCCTTCAGGATACTTCTCTCAAACGCCTTGGTATACTCTACCATTCCACCTGTGTCGGTTTAGGGTACGGTCTATACGGTGGGGCTATTTCCTGGG